>CBDUXN010000213.1:0-5504 GCA_965371185.1 uncultured Thermoplasmata archaeon | reverse complement strand
AAGACAAAAATATGTATTCCAATGCTTAGCCATCCTAACACGATCAAAATGCCAGAGGGTCTTGGGACTTGGTATCTTCACCACACCATCTTTGATCCGAAATCCAAACATAGAGGCGTACTCCTGATGGACAACAAGGTACCTCCACAGTTCCGGGTAGAACTTCATTCGTTTAATATCCATCAAGAACAATGCCCTTACCATGACTTCTGGTGGATAAAACGGGTCCCTCCTGTAAAGGCTCATGAGAAGCCTTTTAGCAAAGCCCATATCCAGGTACGAGAGGAACTCACATACCGATACGGGCTCTTCCCGAGTGGCATCCCGAAGCCTTCAAAAGTGCTTTCCAGTTCCTCAAGGAATTCCTGAGGAAGCAACTGTTCACGAACATCCCAATACTTTTTTACCTGTGTATCTATATCGCTTTCTGTCAGGTGCATCCCTTCTGGTCAATACCACATTGACCAACCAAAAAAGCACTTGACACCTTATACTTTTTCAATTGAGACCGTTTCTTAAAAGATAGGGGGGTTTTAAATATCAGAACGGGTCGTTAGACAGACCCTCTGATGGATTCATAAATAAATATTTGTGATAGTTTTAAATAACAGAAACCAACCCATGGAACCAAGGCCATATGGATCAAAACCCATGACTTTTTCCTCAATTATTCTGAACCGTGATATCAACCAACACAAACATTATATCCAACCGAATATAATCCTTGAAGCATGTCAAAGCCCAAAAATATCTGGGATAAGGTTTACCAAATCGGCGGCTCGAGCATTTCCCATCCAAGCGACTGCTGTGTATATTTGGTGGATGTCGGCAATGCTGAGACCGTGATGATAGACTGCGGGGCAGGTCAGAGTTTTGAAAGGCTTATCAAGAACATGAAGAGCTTAGAGTTTGCCCCTGAAAATTTAAAGGCCCTAATCCTGACCCACTGTCACATAGATCACATCGGGGCTGCGAGTCTTTTCAAGTCTCAATTCAACTGCGAAATCATAGCCCATGAGAAGGATGCCGATGCCATTGAGGGAAGGGACATCACACCCACTGCGGCGCAGTGGTACGGGGTGGAATTGATCCCGGTATCCATTGATCGTGTCCTTTCAGAAGATCTGGAGAAAATAAAATTCGCGAATGTGGAATTCAACTGCCTTCACACTCCGGGTCATACCCCCGGCAGCATCTCGGTTTACTGCGATATCAATGGGAAAAGAATCCTCTTCGGACAGGACATCCATGGCCCTTTCGATGCAAGTTTTGGATCTGATATTGGAGAATGGAAAAAATCCATGCAGAAATTGCTGGGCCTGGAAGCAGATATACTATGCGAAGGGCATTTCGGGATCTATCGATCTGAGGAGGAGGTTAAGAGGTATATCGAAGGTTATTTGGGGAGGTACTGAATTTTTTCACAGGACAATGATTTTTCCAAGCAATTAGAACAGTTTTCGCCGTTAAACACCGTGAATTTTCTCGATTCTGTTTAAATGTTGATGTTATTTAACGAAATCCAACAATACATTTAAAAAGGAAAAAGGGGATACCAGTAGCCCAAAATCGCAGTGGTGAGCAGTTATGTACAAATCTAAATTGGACATCATGCAAAAATCTGATCTGGCTAAACGATGGGAGGGGTTGGATCTGGACCTTCTTCCCATAGACTCTCTTGATATGGATATACTTTGCATACTGCGCGAGAATTCCCGCATCAGCAACGCGGAGATAGCAAGAATGCTGGGAACAAGCGAGGCGACCATAAGGCGTAGGATCAAGGGTATGGTAGAGAAGGGCATAATAGCCGGTTTTTCCACCTACATCAACTACTCCCTCATAGAGAATCCTGTAAAGGCCTATATCCATCTCAGGGTCAGGACGGAGAAGATGAAAATTGTTGTTGATAAGATCAAGGATCACAACATGCTTCTCGCATTGTACCGGGTGTCCGGGGAATATGATTTACTCTGTGTGACGCTGTTCAACTCAATGGCTGGGCTGCACGAATTTATCGATTACTTTCTCGGCATCGATGGCATAATTGAGACGAACACACAGATAGTGATGAAAGCCCACAAAGGCGTGCCCTGGACTGGGATATAAAAAATTTTCAACCCAAAAACTTTTAGTTTTAAGAGAACATGCGTGTTCGATTCAATGTGTGATCCCTTGGAGCAGACTATTCTAAATGGATGCCTTGAAAAGGGTGCCTCATACTGCGATATGCGCCTAGGAACACGAAAAGGCACGGCCATCGAGGTAAAAGACGGCGAGTTGAAGAAGGCTTCATCAGGCGAAGAAAAGGGCGCAGGTATGAGGGTGCTCTACAACGGTGTGTGGGGTTTCTTCTCCACAAATGATATCTCCAAGGAGAGCATGAAAAATGCCATATCGAAAGCCCTTGAGATGGCCAAAAGCGGGAGCAGAAGGGCCAAGGAAAAGGTGCAACTCTGCGAGATAAATGTGGTCAAGGACAAGGTCTGTTGGAAGCCAAAAAAGGACCCGCATGAAGTGCCGATAACCGAGAAGCGCAAGATATTGATAGAGATGGATGAGGCGATTCATAACATAGACGGCGTGCATACCGTCACAACCGCCTATACCGACAGCACCATGAGCACCCATTTCCTCAGTTCTGAGGGCGCGGACATCTTTACCGAGATCACGAGAACGGTGGCGCAGGTGAATCTCGTTGCAAGGGAAGGGGCAAAGGTGATCGGTTACAGGGGAAGAATCGGCGGGACGTGTGGCTTCGAACTGTTCGATATGTTCGATCCCGTGGAGAAAGGCGTAAAACTGGGAGAATCCGCCGTGGGGGTTTTAAGGGCGAAGCGATCGCCGAGCGGCAGGTTTCCCGTGGTGGTGGATCACGAGCTGACAGGGGTGTTCGTCCATGAGGCTCTGGGCCATGCAACGGAAGCTGATCTCGTCACATCAGGAGATTCGATTCTCGAAGGCAGAATAGGCGAGAAAATCGCCTCTGAAAAGGTAACGATTGTGGATGATTCAACAGTAGAAAACGCCTTTGGCTCGTATCCCTACGACGATGAGGGCGTTAAAGGGGAAAGAAAGGTTCTAATAAAGGATGGGGTGCTTGAAGGTTACATACTGAATAGAGATACGGCCCACAAACTCAGCATGCATAGTAACGGCGGAGCGAGAGCTGAGTCCTATGCTTCCCGCCCTCTGGTTAGAATGAGCAATACGTTCATAGAGAAGGGCGACCACGGTTTTGAGGAGATGCTTGAGGATATAAAATTAGGGATCTACGCGAAAGGCACCAGGGGAGGACAGGTGGATACAGCTAAAGGGTCGTTCCAATTCAGTGCTCAGGAGGCCTTCCTCATAGAAAACGGAGAGATTACGAAGCCCCTCAGGGATGTTTCGCTTTCGGGCATGACCCTTCAAATCTTGAAGAATATTGATGCTGTTGGAGATGACTTTGCCTTTGGTGACCCTGGTTTCTGCGGTAAAGGCCAGCTCGTGCCTGTTGGTGATGGCGGACCGCATATTAGAATTAAGGAAGCGATCGTGGGATGAACTTATGATAGATATGGCGAAAAGAATTGTGGACAAGGCCTTGAGAAAAGGGGCAGATGAGGCTGAAGTCTTCATTATGGAAGGCGATGGAAAGGGTTTTACAATTGAGAAGAACTCCCTATCCTCGATCTCTGGCGGTCAGGAAAAAGGTATCGGTATAAGGATCATTAAGGATAAAAAGCTTGGATTCGCCTTTTGCACGGAGGAAGGGAAGGCTGATGAAGCCGTAGAACAGGCACTATCAATATCAAAGCTTGGCGAGGAATCTGAATTCACCTTTCCCGAGCCTGGAAAGACCAAAAAAATTGGCAATATTTATGACAAAAAAATCGTAGAGTACTCTGCTGAGGAGGCTCTGGAAGGCATTGTGACTATGGTAGATTCTGCATTGGAAGTGGCCCCGGAAATAATAGTCACCAGGGGGGGTGTCGGTTACGGCTCAGGAAGCTTTGTTGTAGTGAATTCCAAAGGTCTGGAGGCAGAGGACAAGGGCACGGAGTTGCATGCAAGCGTGAACCTGGTGCTGAGAAAGAACGGCATGTCAACAGGCTTTGAGGATTTCTCTTCGAGGATTCTCGATATCGATTTCGATGTCATTGGAAGGAGAGGTGCGGAACTCACCATCAAAGGCCAGAACGCTAAAAAAATCGAGGACGATGAGTTGACAGCGGTGTTCACGCCCCACGCCTTAGCGAATTTGCTAGAGTTTATCATTGCCCCTGCCCTGTACGGTGAGGCGGTCCACAAGGGTGAATCCGTCTACTCCGGCAAACAGGGGGAGATTGTGGCAAGTGAAAGCATCACGATAATCGATGATGCATGCCTCCCAGGTGGGCTGAACTCCGCTATCGCAGATGATGAGGGGGTACCGTCAAAGAGAACGGAATTGATAAGTAGGGGAGTATTGAAGGGGTTTTTGTACTCCCAAAGCAGCGCTATTGAATACAAGAGTGAAAACACGGCCAATGCCATGAGAGCAGAACGTTTTTCAAGCTCCAGAAACTACAAGAGCGCTCCATCTGTTAAGGCGAGGAACATCATCATTGAAGGTGAAAAGGATAAGGTGGACACCTTGATAGCCGAGGTGGATGAGGGAGTGTTGATCTATGAGATCCTCGGGGCTCATACATCCAATCCAGCAAGCGGTGATTTTTCTGTGAACAGTTCGATTCTCTTTAAGATCGTGAAGGGGGAGGTCGCCTACCCTGTAAAAAGCGCTATGCTGAGCGGTAACTTTCCAGAATGTATGAGGAACGTGAATGGGATCGGCGATGATTACAGATTGGTATCTGGTAGCCTGACGCCTGTGGCCTTTTTCATCCCAACTGTAAGCTTTGAAGGAATGAGGGTGACTGGGTAAAACAGCTTACTATCCATAATTTTAATTATACGAAGGTTATTTCAGTTTCGAAAACTGATACCGTAACTGGGCCTATAGCTTAGACTGGTTGGAGCGCCCGGCTGATAACTTCATTCCTTTGTTAGAAACCGGGAGGTCGGGAGTTCAAATCTCCCTAGGCCCACTTTTTTCATAAAAAAGTGGACAAAACAAGGGGCATCTCCAATTATCCATCGATGATTAACGATAGCCCGTTAAAAAAATTGTACCTATAACAGTAAGACATCCTTTTGAAAGGATACGCAATTCGGCAATCGTCGAAGACCTCTCCGAAAATTATATAAAGTATGAGCTGCAATATACAAGACGAGATTGAAAAAGCAAGACGACACTACTATTGTAGAGCAGTGTTAGATAGCTTGCCACACTATATTGGGCTGAGCTAAGACACTTTATTGCTATTTCGATTTACAAACGACACTGCCCTACGGTTGGTTACATAGGCTTTTATTAAAGCCGCGCGACCGAACTACTGTAAAATTAAAGGAGGTTTACATATGTCAATATTGGCTCCTGCAAGGCTCAGACTCTGGATCGAGCAATGGAAAGAAGAGGTAAT
>CBDUXN010000212.1:0-5566 GCA_965371185.1 uncultured Thermoplasmata archaeon | reverse complement strand
CTTGTGGACCTTGCTCTCCTTGTGGACCCTGCGGGCCTATTTCGCCTTGTGGACCCTGTGGCCCCATTGGCCCTTGTGGCCCTGGCGGACCAGGCGTCAACTCAATTTCATCTATCTGCTCCTGCAGATCTTCTAGCTCTTCCCATATCTCTAGGAATGGTTGTCCATTGGGGGTTGCCCCTGCTATAGCCGAGATGGGAACCAAGGCAATTAGCATAAAGACCATTCCGTACACTAGCCATTTTGGCTTAAATTTTCTCATTTTCTCTTACCTCCTTTTTTTCTCAGGGTTTAGCCAAAGGTGTTGTCTAAAAGAAGAGGACGAGGCTCTCTGCTCTAGTCCGGTATTCTTGCAGAATTGTTCTCTTAATACCCTCTTTTTGTTTCATTACTTTGGACTCCCCCCTTGTCTTACCTCGATTGCGTTTTGTGTATAAAAACCCTTGCTAAACACTTAAATCGACTATATCAGGGCCCTATGAAATTTCCCAAGAGATACTTTATAATTATTTGTACGTAATTTGTTAGACAAATTCTTTTATAGAATAAATTTCAATTAGTCCCCAAAAAACTTTTATATTCACAGGACCTTTACCCTATTAACTTTTGGAGTACATATGTACACCAATAGGGCGGTTATTATGGCTTCAAAAACAGCGCGCGTCTCTGCACGGGTGCCAGAGGATCTGGTGAGAAAGCTTGAAGGCATCATGGACAAGGAGGGCATAGCCTCCATCAGCGAATGCCTGAGAGATTGCATCGAGGAGTACATCAGGTTGAAAACGACACGCTTGTCCACCGAGAAAATAGTCATCGAGATAGGCGAGGACATACTTTCCGATATCGACAATCTGGTGGATATCGGTAGGGTTTCAGGTAGGGAAGAGGCGTTCAAAAACGCCATCAAATCATGGGCAGAATCCGAGGTCGAGAAATACATTTTGAAAAGAGAAGATTATTTAAAAAGCGTTGCCCAGACAAAAATAAAAATCCTCGAGACCAGAAGTCAAAAATATCTCAGCTCTGAATACAAATCGCCATAATTCCGTCTAAAAAAAACCTTGCTATCGTTGGCCCAAGACGATACATTGAGGTTAATAATCTCTGGATGGGAAAAGACACACACCTCGATAAAATAGGAAGGGCTTTGCCTAAAAATCCTTAAAAAATTAGGCAACAAGAAAACCGTAAGACAATGTGAAGGAGGATATCTCCCTGCTGGGAGATGTTTGGGCATCCTCCTAATCCCCCAACGATGTGATGGCATGGCTGAAGAGGGAATAAAGAACGGGAACGAAGAAATAGAAACCCAAATGAACATCGGCGATTCCCTAGAGCAATATATGAAGGGTTATTTGGAACTGAGAAACGCGATCATCGAAAACTGCATGGACTGCATCAGGGACTGCGGCAGGGATTGCTTGGACAGGGATGCAAGACAGTTGGAGAACATCAGGTGCCCTCTTCAAAAGGCAAGGATCGAACACGGGATAGCTATTTCGGATCACGACCCTTTTATTCCCAGGAGAAGACGCCCTAAAAGAGAAGATATCCATTAATAATTAATGTTGTGCAAAGTGCTCTTTCTAAAAGCTATAGAGGTCGAATAACTCTAATATTATCATCACCTTCGAATAGTCTATCAGTTCCCAGGCTTCCATTAACTTTTAATGTCACTGATTCAGAGGGGGTCAGTATATCCTCTACATCCGAACGATCGAATTTGGCCATCAGATCAGGAATTTCATCATTATTATAATCTCCTATTTCAAATGGGTGGTTTTCAGCGGGAATAAAATCTTCTAATAAAACCGTAGAAATGTCTATGTCGTTCACATCATAACCCTTAGGTAACATTATATAAGCAGTGATCCACCTACCCTTACTTTTCAAATTTAAAGTATCGGGTTTTATATCTACAATAGCTGGAATCAATGGTGCCTCTAGCAACCTTTGTTTGTAATAGATCTCCGCATTGCCATCTCTATAATCGTACCAGGTAACATGGATTGTGTTCTCATTTATTACAATGTCCGGTTGATCGGAAGGTTCCCGTGCCTTTGTGAGCCTAGTATCAATGTCCCAACTTAATCCACCATCGTAACTGCTTTTATAATATAACTCAAAATCGCCATCAATAGCACTCCGAAAATCCTCCCAGACGATACACACATTTTTATTTTCAGCAGCAATGGCCGGGGCAACAATAAAGGATGTGGAGTTTGAGAGTTGTAAACGCATATCCCATGTGACTCCATTGTCATTACTACGGCTGAGGTATATTTGCCTTCTTCCTGGGCTGTTATCCCGATATACTACGAAAATGTTATTTTCCACAACAGCGATGTCTGGAAAACCACACAGAGTATCAATACCGGGTAATAGACTAATATCAATGTCACTATCCCAATTCGCACCAGCATCTGAACTCCTTATATAGAAAATATCACATATTATATTACCTATTCTATCTCTCGTATCCCTAAATGCAACATGAACATTATTACCGTTTACCGCAATTGCCGACTCGATCACCATACTATTCGATGGTATTAATACTCGATGATTACTCCAAGAAACTCCATTGTCATTGCTTTGAATGTATGAAAGTTTATTATTTGAATCGATATATACAATATGTAAATTGTTTTCGTACACATCAATATCCCAATTACTGGTATAGGGGTAGACCATAGGTGTCAATATTTTTTCAGCACTCCAAGTAATTCCATTATCTAGACTGCGGAAGTAGTGGATTTTTTCATCGTTACAATCTTTCCAAATCACATGGATATTATCTCTGTTAACCGCAATTTTTGGTGAAGAAATCTTCAATGAAGGTCCAGATATCAAGCAACGTGGGGGATTCCAGGTAATCCCACAATCACTGCTGTTGATATACCACAAGAACATGTCGTACTTTCCACCCCCATCATTATCACCATACACAACATGTATATTATTACCCTCTACCGCAATAGCTGGGGCTACAGATCGTGCATCATTAAAAGTCAATCTAATATCTTCGCTCCAACCCTCCAATTGCGCTCCTGCCATCAATGTCACTGGCGCTGTGTTAACCATAAAAAGGAGAATCAATACCGCAAAACTGCAAATCTTCTTCAAATACATCACCCTCTCCTCCGAGTTAATATATAGTTCGATTGGCTATTAAAGCTTGCGGTTAATGGCCTTGGATGGAGTTGGCGATTACAACGATTGATTTATCATCAATTAAATAACATCCTTCGAAAAATTACTAATAAGAGATCAATGATTTGTATGTTTTACTTTCACAGCTTGATGATCTTACTGCATCTATTGGGAAAGGTCAGTCCCACGCTCACCCATTCAAAATCCTTTAGATGCTCCCTTGCAGCTGAGATCGCCAGATCGGGGGTATTGTTATTCTGGGACAGGTGAGCCAGGAGTACATTCTTCGTAGAGTCGCCGATGACCTGCTTTAGGGTCAAGGCCGCCGCATTGTTTGACAGATGCCCAAAATCCGATAGAATCCTTTCCTTTAATGCGGGATGATATATGCCCCCTAATAGCATGTCTCTATCGTAGTTGCTTTCTATTATTATGAGATCTGAATTGTGGGCATGCTGAATAAAAGCTGGTGTATGCGATCCCAAATCCGTGGCTATCGTCACTTTCTTGTCCTGGAAAGTTATAACGAATGCATTCGGCTCGGAGGCATCATGAGGCACAACGAGAGGAATAATCGAGAAATCCCCTAAGCTGAAATTCTCATGAGAGTCGAAGCATCGTTTTTCCCAAACATCTTCGAGGTCTCTTGAAAGTCGGAATGTTGTGGGGTTTGCAAATACTGGGATGCGATACTTCCTTGATAATACACTTGCACCTCTTGTATGATCAGAGTGCTCGTGCGATACCACTATGCCCTCTAACTCATCAGGGCTTAGATCCACACTTCCCAACCTCTTATCGAGCTCCCTTGCCGAGAAACCTGCATCTATGAGTATGCTCGTGTTTCTAGTCCATATTGCAGTTGCGTTGCCTTCACTGGAACTGCCCAGCACACAAACCTTCATGTCCATCCCTTGAATGTTTATAGCCTATCCCCAAAAATCAGTTTCCGGGTCGAATGGGTATAGGTTTGGGGATAGATAATTATTTGCTTTGTGCCTGAATTGTTACTTTAGGAAAAGATATTTAATCATCAAAAACATCAAGGGGTTCCTAAAGGGATTGATGGAGATTCGGGAGGAGTAATTCGTATGCCTGAAGAAACCGAGAGAACCTCAGAACTCTTGCCATCCTACGGTCAGTGGTTTGTGAGAGGATGCAAGTCCGCGCAAGAGAAATTCGGGCCATCACCTGAAAAGGTGGAGGAAAAGGAGAAAAAGAGGAAAGTAAGATTTCGAAAGGAAGAAAATAGATACAATCGTTCTTTGGCTGAATTTCGAGAGATTGAGGATACGTATACCCTTACCGACCCTACTTATAAAAAGGCAGAAAGAGTTTATAAAAAGGCTGAGAAACGCTTTCAAAGGGCTGAGAGGCTCTTTAAACAGGAGAAATTTAAGAAGGCAGTATATTTTACAGGTCTAAATGTCGAACTTCACGAAGTTATACTTTTTGCAACTTTCATGGCAATAACCTCGTTGGTAATCGCATTAATTGTTGCTGTTGTGTTGATTATTACTTTGAATATCAACCTTTCCACAGCCTCACTCTATATATTTCCGGTTGCACTAATAATCCCTCTTATGGTTTTTGCCTTCATAGCATCATACCCAGAAATCCTAGCAAAACGCTTGATAGCAAAATCAATTGGTAGAGCGCCAGAATCTATAAATTATTTGATAATGTCCATGAGGCAAAATCCGTCTTTAAACAAAGCTGTGGCCTTTGCAGCTGAGAACTCCGAAGAGCCCATATCCTCAAGCCTGAATAAAGTTCTATGGGACATATATATGCGAAAGCATGATAGTATAGAGGAAGCTTTTCGTGAATTCGCCTATGAGTGGGGGTATTGGAATGATGATTTCAAACGCTCTCTTTACGCAATTAAAAGTGCTACATTAGAAAGGACCGCTGATGGTCTTAATAGGGCTTTGGATAAGGCAAATGATATTATCTTAGAAGGAACGAGAAGACAAATAGAAAGGTTCGCTGCAACACTTTCTGGACCTACAACCATCTTATTTGCACTCGGAATATTATTGCCATTGGTCATCGGTGCCATGCTACCAATGATGTCAATTAGTGTTCCCTCAGGCCCTCAGCAATTTACAGGCGGGCAGAGCGAGGGATTTATAAGTCAAACAGGGCAGACAATACCAGAAAGTATGCCTATAATCATTCTTGTCATGGATGTGTTATTTCCATTTGTTACATTTACTTACGCTTACTATATATTGGGCAAGAGACCAGGAACATCTTCTCCACCAATGGTCAAAGAGAAGTTTTCGAAAACGCAGCATAGGATAATCATCGTAACAGCACTAGCGCTGGGTGCTGTCCTTGGAGTTTTAGGGCTGCCAATCTTAAGGGACAAGTTGGGAATGAGCGGCCCATTCATCGGTTCATTACCTAT
>CBDUXN010000211.1:0-5701 GCA_965371185.1 uncultured Thermoplasmata archaeon | reverse complement strand
CGATTTTGTCTGCCAATATCCGCGTTTTGATAACATAATTGTCTGATCCATTATAAAGGATATATCCACCTAAAAGTTCGATATCCTGCATAACTTTGTCCAAATTCGCCTCTCCATCTGTTTCCTCGAAAACCACCACATTCAATTCGATGAGGCCATCCTCGTTCAACAAACCTGGCATAATTTTGTATGCTGGATGATAATATCCTATCCATCTGATGTAGGACAGTTGTTCTACATCCTGTTTTATTGTATCATTCATCCAAATCATATAGGATTTATAAGGGATATATCCGCAAAATATTCCTCCAAGAGCCTCTATATCATCATAAACAACCTGGGCTGATTGGGCTGAATGCTGGACAAGGTAATATTCGTAAGGATCCACGGTATCCTGGACCTTGAGATGGTCAAGAATATAGGGCTCTCCATGAAGAGGATCGAAAATTGCATACTTCAGGGAAATCATTTCATTTCTAATATATCGATGGGGGCCCTTCCAGCTGGAACCGTAATCTTCGCTTGACATATAATAGGTAACAGTTCCCCCTTGCGTTGTCTCCGACCATTTAATGAAAATCATATCGATGGATATATATATGTCAAAGTCAAGTATTGACAACTCATTGTCGCTTGAGACAATATTCACAGGTGGATTCCAGTCCTCCGGAATATCTCCACCGATATCGTTCATGTAGTAAATCTCGTAGTTGCCGGTGCTATTATCTATGTAAGCCTTATGGTAATTACCATTAGAATCTTGCTCTATATCGTCATAGGGTAACTCGCCTCTTCCTGGTTCGCCCAGAATTATCGCACCTACGATTACCCCGCTAACGATAATAAATATTGATGCAAATGCTCTATACTTTCCCTTTCCTTCCTCTTTCATCTCATCATCTCACAAGCTGTATGAAAGGCCCAAAGTTATGATATATATTCATTTATTCCTTTTTAAAACCTACGGTTCAGAAGAAGAATCATAGACTATCTCTATTTGCCATACCTTCAATCCACACTCAGATCCTCCCCACCCATGAACATCTGCTGCGCTGTGGCGTAAATATCCTCCATTCCGGTCATCTGCTCCGCGGAAATCGGTATCAATTCCTTGTAAACACCTAAAGCCTCCAATGCCCGAAATAGTTCGATGTTCAAATGCCCCTCCATTGAGGGAGACTCTGAAATCAAGTCATCATATAACACGTCGGGGCTTCTCGACCATCCGAGGATCCTCTCCAATTTCTCCTTCTCCAAGATATCTATCTTGCTGAGCACGCTCATATAAGGAATATGGAATCTGAACTGGGTCGTTGAGCCCAGCATTACCTGCGCTACGAAGTTGGATGGAGTTAAAGAAAGCATTGGGTCGAAAAGAAAAACTATTGCGGAAGTCTCTTCGCTGAGGGCTTTGATTATTATGCTGCTGCATTCCCTGAAAGTGAACAGCTCCATCTGGCCCGGGGTGTCCACAAGAAAGTAATCGGAATTGACCTCCTCTACCATTTCTCTTATCTCCTCCGTCCTCAGGGCGATCATGTCTGCTGCAAGAATCTGCGCACCGTTGGGTCCTAACCCGTACTCCTCCATGACATCCGAGAGAACGAACCACTCCCTGACATCTATATCAGGTGCGTAGGGCAGATGCTCCACACCTGGATCCAGGTTTATCGTGGCAGTGTCGTATCCCATGCGGTCCATCCAAAGCTTGAATCCGTTTGTGAGGGAGCTCTTGCCTGATCCAGCAGCCCCGACAAAATAAAGGAATATGCCCTCCATTTGAAGACCTCCGAATTACTATTATCCTATAGGTGTATGTTCGGACAGCGCAAAAATGTTTTGCTATCGGTTTTTCTGTTCCTTATCAACCCTCCTCAGAAGCACGAAAAACAGAACCGTGGCAGCCGAGCACATGATAGCTGCCAGGAAGATGTTGGCGACGCGCCCGAACTGCCATGCCACCAAACCGCCAACTGTAGCGCCGAGAATGGATGAGATGCCCAGGGTAGAGTTCAGAAGGCCCATTGATGTTGCCTTTTCTATGTTCCTCTCCATTACGAATTTAAGGGAGCCGACATATAAAAAAGCCCAGCCCACTGAAAGAAGGACCCAGGGGATTACAATCAGCCAGAAGGTTGTTATAAAGGCAAGCATTGAAAAGCAAATTATGGAGAGCACAAGCCCAGCAGGTATCAATTTTGTGCTTTCGAATCTATCTACGAACTGCATGGTTATGAACTGGCCTATAGGGTTCAGCGCATATAATATACCTATCTCAGTAAGACTTGCACCAAGGTTTATATGAAGATAAAGGGGAAAGATGACCCATACGCTGGATGCGCCCATGTGCCTTACCAGGATGGTGAGATAAACGGGAAGGCTCTTTTTTATCACGCTCTTCGGAAATAGGGGCACCGCCATCTTCTGCTCATACTTAAATGTAACTAACAGTGAGAAGAGAAAGCTTAGGAAGAACATAACAGAACTGAAAAGGAATATCTGCCAGTACACCGAAAGAGCTGCCGCAATGAGGATGCCGAACGCCCATCCAAAAGAGCCGAATGAAGTGAACCTGCCTATGCGCTCCTCTTTAAGGATAAACGCCTTGGCAAGCAGGGCAGAGGGATATATTCCTGCGCAGAAACCAACTAAAATTCTTGAGAGGACAAGTGTCAAAACACCCGAGGCTAAGATCTGCATGAGGCATGCCATGCCGGATAGTATCAATCCAACTTGAAGAAAGATCCTTTTACCGTGGATATCTGAATATCTTCCGAAGATGTAGTTGGAGATAAACAAGGCAAATGCATATGATGCTACGATGAGGCCAACCTGAAAATCAGAGGCATCGAACTCCCCTGCCAAAATCGGTATGAATACCATGGATGCAAACAGTGCAGCATTTGAGAAAAATTGAATTGGGATCAGCTTAGTTAAATCCTTCATTATGGTTCTCCATTGTATTAGACGGTTGGTTGTTCTCCCTCTTTTTTGGCCAAAAAAATTCACAAAAGAAATTTAGAGAAAATCATTCCCAGCCCAGTCTGTCCAGTTCCCTCTCCTTCTTCGTCTTCTTTTTGAACTCCTTGTAGTGCTTCTTGCAGAGGTGAACGCGCTTCCCCCCTCCTTCCCTGAGCTTGAGGTCCGAAAGAGCGGACTTCACCTTCTTCGTGGAAAGGGACTTGTGGCCCTGCTCCTTGCAGTCCGCAACGCCGCATTTGCCAGCTCCGCCCTCTCTAGGCTTGTGCTTCATGGCCATGTAAATTCTCGCCTCCTGGCGTATTTAAGGTAGAGATAATTTTCATGTTGATGGATTTGGCATCAATTTATCACTCAACCCAAATGCATCATTACATTTTTTCTCACCTGATTCTCTGGCATGGAATAAGGTAATGGTATTAAAAATTGTCGAGAAAATTGCACCGACAGTAATAAAAAGGTTTAAGGCGGTTAACCCAACGCAAATAATCTGAAATGAGGTGAGGGTTGAGACGATCTAAAATATTTTAATTAACAGCGGTGATGAGAATGGCATTTTGTCCGCAATGCGGTAATCAAATGATTGATATACACCAACCTGATCAAGAGTATTGTTCTTTTTGTCGAAGGTATGTATCCGTAACACCTATATCCCCAACGCAACCCCAGGCATATCAACAACCTGCGGTGCAGCAGCAGTATCAACAACCAGTACAGCAACAAACATATCAACGGCCGGTAGCGCAGCAGCAATATCAACAGCCAGCCTATTATGGACCAACAACACCCACTCCAAGTCCGAAGAAGGGAAATAAAAATAAAATAATAATTTTTATAGTGATTGTAGTAGCTGTAATCATCAGCATTGCTGCTATTTTCGTATTCCTCCTCAGGAGCGATGAAGACAGGCTGATAGGGAGCTGGAGGATGAGTGAAGGAGGTATGGAAATGATTTGGACTTTCGAGAGGGGCGGGACAGCAACAATGGAATTTATGGGAACAGAGCTGCCATTTTCGTGGTCCATCAATGAGGGTAGGAAAGAATTGACTATAACCATGTCAGGTTCCACCACTGTTCTCGATTACAGATTCATAAATGACAATACACTGGAACTCACAGATGACACAGGAGAAACGGTTAGGTTCACAAGAATCTGAAAAAAGTAGATCCACAACTAATAATAAAAAATATAAACAAAGGAGGGTAGTAAGACCCGATTCTACCTGTTTCTATCGTAGTACTGCGACCAGTTCTGTCCGTTCCAGTAGGGATAATACCTGTCGTAATCATTTTGATATTCTTCAGGCTTCTTGCCCCTGCTGCGCTTTAGTGTTGCAACAGCCGCTATCGCAAGGATTACAAGGACGAGGAAGATGCGAACCCAGCATAGATCCTTCCACATCCTCCCATCAAGAAGAAGGGCACACCAGGCTGGTTCTCTGGCAAGGAACATTGTATTGGTATTAAAAATTGTCGAGAAAATTGCACCGACAGTAATAAAAAGGTTTAAGGCGGTTAACCCAACGCAAATAATCTGAAATGAGGTGAGGGTTGAGACGATCTAAAATATCGTAATTCATAGGGGTGATGAGAATGACATTATGTCCGCAATGCGGTAATCAAGCGAATTATATACAGCAATATAGTCGATGGTATTGTTCCCGTTGTCAGAGTTATCTACCGGCAACACCTCCACCTCCAACGCAACCTCAGGCATACCAACAGCCAGCGGCCCAACAACAATATCAACAGCCAGCACAGCCCCAAACCTATCAACAACCTGGAGCGCAGCAGCAATATCAGCAGCCAGCCTATGGACCGCAAGCAACACCTCCCCCTCCAAGTCCAAAGGGGAAAAATAAAAATTTAATAATTGTTGCAGTGATCGCTGTAGTCGCTATCATTATTTTTGCTGCAATATTCTTGCTCCTCCTCAAGAGCGATGAAGACAAGTTGATTGGCAGCTGGAGTATGAGTGAGGGGGGCGTGGAAATGATTTGGACTTTTGAGAGTGGTGGTTCAGGTAATGTAGAAGCCATGGGGGTAGAAATACCATTTACATGGTCCCTTAACGAAGCTAGTAAAGAATTGAGGATCACTATGTCCGGCGATACTAATGTTCTCGATTACAGATTCATAGATGACAATACATTGGAACTCACAGCAGAAGGTGAAGATCCTGTTAGGCTCACAAGAGTCTGAAAAGAATGTGGATTTTGCTAATATAAAAAAAAATGAAAAAAAGACGGGCAGTTTAAGCCCATTTTACCTATTTCTATCGTAATACTGCGACCAGTCCTGCCCGTTCTGGTAGGGGTAATACCTGTCGTAGGCATTTTGATATTCCTCAGGTTTTTTGCCTCTGCCACGCATTAAGGCTGCCACAGCCACGGTGGCAACTATCACAAGAACGAGGAAGATGAAGGTTTTCAAGAGGAAGGCGGGGAAGAGGTGAAGGTAGGAAGGCCAAAGCCTATTTCTCGTAATATTTTAATGATTAAATTTTATATTATTAATTGAGAGATTAAGTTCGAGTTTGGAAAAGGTTAATAATCTTTCAATAGAATATCAATAACAGGTTACCTAAAGAATCGTAGAAGGGGGAGAATAATCTGGAATTAAAAAAGAAAAAAATATTGACTGTTATCTGGGTCGTAGTAGCCTTAATTGTAAGCGGCAGAATAGCAGCGACTTTGTTGTTTTCATCCCCCAAGGACGATG
>CBDUXN010000210.1:0-5705 GCA_965371185.1 uncultured Thermoplasmata archaeon | reverse complement strand
TCGGAACTGCAGCAACCACAATTACTGTGAATAATGTCATTCCAACTGCAAGTCTAACCTATTCTCAAATTGCCTATGAAGATGAGGTCGTGTATCTAAGTGGTCACGGCTTTGATTCACCATCGGACATAGAAACGCTCACCTATACATGGGACTTTGGTGATGGTACAACAGGAATAGGAAAAGAGGTGATCCACATCTACACAGATGAGGGTATTTACACTATAACTCTAACTGTAACAGATATTCATGGAGATTCGGGGACAAGCTCGATCACAGTCTCAGTGATAAACCCACCTCCATCTGCGAATGCTAGGTGGATTCAATTTGGGGATGAGGACGGCACCGTGAATTTCGTTGGTACAGGTTTAGATACTCCATCCGATCAATCTCTCTTGACCTACTATTGGGACTTTGGTGATGGTGGTGGAGCTGGTGGAACAGCCCAATCCCATACCTATGCAAAAGCAGGAGCTTATACAGTTACCTTAACTGTGACAGATGATAACGGTGATATAGGCGTTGATAGAATCCTTGTATTCATTGAGAATGTCAATCCAACTGCAAATGCAGGAAGCGACCAGACGGTGAATGAGGATAATTTGGTATTTTTCAGTGGGAGCGGTTCAGATACCGCTTCTGACCTTCCGTTCTTAACCTATTCTTGGGACTTTGGCGATGGAAGTTCTGGTGGTGGAATGAACCCTACCCATGTTTACACACAAAACGGTGTATATACAGTTCTGCTAACTGTTTCAGATGATGACGGTGCAATGGCCTGTGATGAGATGGTTGTGACTGTATTGAATGTTGCACCAACTGCAAATACAGGATCGGATCAGACGGCAAATGAAGATGAACTGGTATTCTTCAGTGGTAGCGGTTCTGACACAACTTCGGACCAACCGCTTCTTACATACGAATGGGACTTTGGCGATGGTTCATCACATAGTTACGGTATAAACCCGAAACATGTATACACCCAAATGGGTGCCTACACGGTTACCCTCACGGTAACTGATGACGACGGTGCAACTGCTACAGATACCATGATCGTAACTGTGAATAACGTAGTACCAACAGCTTTTGCAGGACCTGATCTCATAGTTACAGGCCGCTTGAGGTACCTGTATTTTCAAGGGGTAGGCCTTGACACACCTTCAGATCAACCATCGCTTGCATACAATTGGAATTTCGGTGATGGGTCCACCGGAACTGGTGTGTACACAAAGAATCTATACAGCACGGCAGGAACCTACACGTTAACCCTTACAGTAACAGATAATGATGGAGATGTAGATACCGATACGGCCATCATTACAATTACCATAGATTCTGACGAGGATGGATTGCCAGATTACTGGGAGATTCTTTATGGTCTCGATCCAAATGATCCTACCGGAGATAACGGAGGGCAAGGAGATCCTGATAATGATGGCTTGGTTAACCTCAAAGAATTTAGGTATGGTACGCACCCAAAGGATCCTGATACTGATGATGACAGTCATAATAACAACTTCTGGGACGGAGCAGAGATCGCGTATTGGTTGGCTTGCGGAAAGACCGACGAGCAGGCAGGAGAAAACACCAACACTTGGGATGTGGATGGAGATGGTATGCCTGACGGCTGGGAGATGTGGTACGCGAATAACCCAGCATCAGGAGCAGCAATCAATCTATTGGATCCAGATGATGCCTCAGATAAAAACAATGATCCAGATGGTGACGGATTGACCAATATCCAAGAGTATAATGCTGGTACAGATCCCACCAATCCAGACACAGATGGCGACGGGATGCCAGACGGCTGGGAAGTAACGTACGGACTTAATCCTCTCGCCAACGACGCCGCTTTAGACCCGGATGGCGATGGCTTGAACAACCTCAGGGAGTACCAGCTTGGTACAAATCCGAAAAATCCAGACACTGATGGCGACGGGATGCCAGACGGCTGGGAAGTAACCTTTGGACTCAATCCTCTCGCCAACGACGCCGCTTTAGACCCAGATGGCGATGGCTTAAACAACCTCGGAGAGTACCAGCATGGTACAAACCCGAAAAACCCAGATACAGATGGCGACGGGATGCCAGACGGCTGGGAAGTAACCTATGGACTAAATCCTCTCAACTGGTGGGATTGTACCTGGGACCTGGACGGTGATGGCTTAACCAACCTCAGAGAGTACCAGCTTGGCACGAGACCCAATAATCCAGACACAGATGGAGATACTATGTGGGACGGTTGGGAGGTAACTTATGGATTGAATCCGCTTTCCAGTGCAGATAAACATCAAGATCCTGATGACGACGGCCTAAAAAATTACCAGGAATATGCTCTTAGGGGCAAGGGTGCAAAACCAAACTACAAAGACCTATTTGTCGAGGTAGACTATATGTCTGGGCACTACCCACGCACTAGTGCACTCGATTATATAGAAGGCTATTATTCTGCCAGGGGGATCCATCTACTCTTTGAAATAGATGAACAGGTTCCGCATGACGACTCAATGACCAGGGCCGAATGGGATAGCTACCACTCTACATATCATGATAACGCTGGCACCCATAAACATTTGATTTACATTCACAAATATCATAGTGGTGCACATGGAGTTAGTGCCGGCGCTCCTAGCGATCAAACGATATTTTGCGATCAGGAAAGTGAGGATTGGGTGCTCGAACATAATCTCGCCATGGCAGCACTTGCTGTTCTCATGGGCATAATAGCTGGACCTATATTTTACGCACTTATGAGTGTAACCGAATGGCAGGCGGAAACAGTAGTAGTGATGCATGAACTTGGGCACTCTATTGATATTATTGATTACGATTCAGCTTGGAATGAAGTATACTGCTCTGACAGTGGCTGTGTAATGGCGAATGTGGGCCATGAAAACTGTAAAAGCTCCCCAGGCTACTGCAGCCACCACTGGGGTCAAAGGGATCTGAGCCCAGTTCAGCCATAACGAAATGGGGCCATAATAACAGGGAAGGCGACCATTGCTTTGGCACCTTCATCAAAGTCAAGTAATATAATTTGATTCATCAACTGAGGTTTATTATGTAAGAATGTAAAAGAAAAAAACTCTTTGTTAGTGACTACCATGTCCAAAAAAAGTAAGGGATTAATAATCATATCAATCGCTTTAATATTCGTATTGATGGGATATCTTGTATACTCGATAATCGGAGTGGAGAGAGTAGAAAATGGTCAATCTTATGAATATAAATTGCTAATAACTCCAAAAGATGTTGAGAACTATACGCTCTATGTTCCTATCGCAATCAATGAAGATGGATCGGTCTCAGAGCTCATGGATGACCTACATATAACAAAAGGGAATGCATCATACGAGATTATAGAGACTGAATATGGAAAGGTCTTAAAAATCGTTGCAAACGGAGAAGTAAATTTCGAATCAAGTGGAAAAAGACGGATTCCCATGCCGCATCTCAGTATGTTAAACGTTACAGAAGAGGGAGAGCAGGCCTCTGGAGATGTGGAATTTTGGGTGTACTGTGATAAACCTATAGACTCGGATAATATCACCCTTACCCTTCATCTTTCTGCAGAAGTCTGGAGAGATTGGTATAACGGGCTAGGTATGCATAAATGGTATAGCTATACCGAGAGAGAGGAGCAGATAGAGGATGTGGCTATAACCCAAGGATGGCAAAAGGTTCATGGATATATATTAATGGAATTGGGAAATTAGATTGATATTGAGGATAGGGAGAAGGTGTTTAAAATGTTAAAATGGTTACAGCAAAAGAAACTTTATTAATCTATAAGTTTGTTAAAGTAGGGGTGAAATATATGAAAAGAGCGATTGGGATTTCACTAATACTGTTAGTAGTGGTGAGTGGATTTTGTCTCTATCTGCCTACTCCAAATGCAACACCATATTCCACACCTGATACTGGTGTCACATGGACTATGGACGATTTAGTTGCTAATTCTGGCGGAACTGTAACAGGAAGTACAGGGACTTATGTGATAACAGACCATGTTAATATATCCAAAAACGACACATTGATTATCAATCCTAGCGAGATCATTAAATTTGATTCTGGTGTAAATCTGACTATTTACGGGACCTTAATCGCGGTGGGAGAAGAATCGAATAGGATTACATTCACATCAAACTCATCATCTCCATCCCAAGGGGATTGGGGGTGCCTTATATTTGAAGATACAAGTTCTGACGCCAATTGTATCATAAACAACAGTAGGTTCGAGTACTCGACTTATGGAATTATTTGCGAGCAGGCCTCCCCGAGAATCACGAACAACACGATAACAATGAATATGTTCTTTGGAATCGTTCTCAATGCTTCCTATGCGCTAATAGAAAATAACACGATCTCATCAAATATGTACGGTATTATCTGTGGTTACCCCTCCACACCCGTTGTAATAAATAACCAAATTTCGAATAACTTTTTGGCTGGTATTTTCTGCTCTGATTCAAATGCTGAGATCGATAATAACACAATTTCTGGAAGCCTTACCGGCATCATGTGTGCTTTTGGTGCCCCAACCATAAAAAACTGCACTATCTCAAGCATTGATTCCTACGCAATTCTCTGCACTAACGCCACTGGCATTAACATCACCGAGAATACACTTATTAGTGGTGAAATGATATTTTATAATTCCTCGATAAACACACTACGGCTAATAGATTCAACAGCAACCACTGTTAATTGTACATATCCGATACCCAATTTCAATATAGATTCCAATTCTATACTTGTGGTACGGAACTATCTACACGTTAAAGTGATAGATGATGTTAATAATCCCATCCAAGGTGCATGGGTTAATGTGACGGATGAAGGATCGCAGATTTTTTCTAGGCAAACAGAGGCAGATGGGTTTGTAAGGTGGATCGATGTAACCGACAGGATATATTACTATGGAAATGTTGCCACTGAAAATAGGACTGGTATAAGTGTGGAAAATGGTAGTATGAGCTTTTCATGTCTAACGAGCCCAGATCCGACTGATATAAATATGTTCACATCTCATCTAGAAATATTCCAGGGATCTCCTGGTTTTGCCATTTATTTAGAACATGGTTGGAACTTGATTTCAATACCACTTATCCAATCAGATACAAATTTAGGAACGGTTTTATCTTCAATAACCGGATCATACGACTCAGTATGGGTGTTTAATGTTAGCGATTATGCTGACCATTGGAAGCACAATCATACATCAAAACCGTCTCATATGAACGATTTAGATGATATCGATCGCACCATGGGATTCTGGATATGCGTCACCGAGCTTGGCGGTGTTCTATTTGTATTTCCCGGCACCGAACCAACAGAAGACCAAAACATAACCCTTTACCCTGGCTGGAACCTGGTGGGCTACCCGTCCCTCTCAAGCTACAACAGAACCGATGGATTGAACAATTTAACCTTCGGTTCGGAGGTAAATGCCATCTGTAGCTACGACGCCGCAATGCAAAATTGGGAGAGAATGGGCGAGTTCGACAACTTCGAATATGGCAAAGGCTATTGGATATATGCAAATGATGAGGTGACCTGGGAAGTGCCCCTATAGCAAGCCCACCTGATTCTGATGTTTCCATTATTCGAATCTAAAAAACCGATCAATCATTGGAATGGATGCCCGGCTTTTGAAATAAACCTTTATGCGAAGTCTCACCGACAGTAATAGAGCTCGATTTCGG
>CBDUXN010000209.1:0-5709 GCA_965371185.1 uncultured Thermoplasmata archaeon | reverse complement strand
ACCTCATCTAAATTGCGTGGAAAATCAGATTAAAAGGGGTTTATGCAACAAGTCACCAGGGGTCATAAAAGAAGCGCGCTCCTTCTTTAAAGAGATAACATCGGGGAGATATGCACAAATTTATGTTCCTCTCGATGAAGCAAATATTTATGTTGAAGATAAGGATGGATCTAGGAAAGACATCAAGGAATTAAGTAGAGGAACGGCAGAACAGCTCTACTTATCCCTCAGATTCGGTTTTATCCGTGAATTTAATAAAAGAGCAGAAACCCTCCCGATCATATTTGATGACATACTTGTGAACTTCGACCCCAAGCGGCTAAAGGCAGCATGCAAGGCAATTAAGAAATTATCCAGAACCAATCAAATCTTTTACTTTACATGTCATCCTGAAACTGTGGATGTATTATCTAGAAATATACCCAATTCAAAAGTAATTGATATAAATATAGGATAATCATAATAGAAGGATTTAATCTATGATGATCGAGGTAGGTAGATTTTGTATATATTTAATAGCTAGATTATTTATTTCCCCAAGAAAATATATAATAATCTTCTAAGTTCCTCATTAGCCCCACAGTCTTTTTCATGAACCTCATATCATTTAGAGCCCTATCATCCCTTTTAAACGATATTCCACAGTAGAACTCGAATAGATCATATTGTTCTACCTTTTTGATTAGATATTCGATATCGTCATAAGTAACATCCTTCCCCAACCGGATTGTTAAAACGTTAATAAATTGATATTGCCTGATCCGCTCGGTAGGGAGTCTTTTTCTAAGAATTAGATCGAATCCATCCAGTTTTCTCAGAATTTTCAGAAACTTTTTCTTATCTGAAAGAATATATTTTCTCATCCTTCTTGCAGGGGTAATTCCTTCGATCTCAATGCCCATAGTAAATACATCCGAATCAATTATAAAATTGAAATGGGGTTTATGCACCTTCTTCTCTATGGGGGGTTTGCACAGCACTCCCCAGACATAGAAAGAATTCTTCTGAACATTACCCACATCCGGTTTTAGATCCTCAAATAGATTTTCCTGGCTCAGCATGCTTTTTAAATCACTGAGATAGACCTTCATCTTCTCTCTCACCCTGGATCTCAGTTCTCTTTTGGGATCGTCCTCGATATTCAAAAATGCCTCGAAATCATTCTTATTCCAGTAACTGAATGGTGCCATGTTTATCGCCTCTAGATATTCTAAAAATTGGCCAAGTATGAATTTCGTTTTCTTATCCGCGGTTTTACCATATGTATTTTGAAAACACAGATACACATCTTTCCAAGTAATAAATCTCAGATTCTTTTTATTGATTTCCTGAATGATTCTCCTATCCCTTTCTCTTGGAGTAATACAGACAAGATATCCATTTGAGACCAGCTGAAGATGTCTTCTGATCTGGTCCATTTCCAAAGGTGAATCCATTTTGCTCTCCAGGTATATCTCATTGCTACCAATCTTGATTAATGCATCAGGCCTACTTGTTTCTCCTGAAACCTGTAAATCATAAGCGATTTTACCCTGGGGGTTAATATCTATTCTCACTGCCTTTAAAAACCTGTTCAAAGCCATTTTATTGCTATTTTGTAAGGTATTTATCAAAGCCTTGGTGGTATTGTCCTCTATCTGCTTGTCAAATTCTCCTTTTATTGAAGAAGGCCCTCGATAATAGTAAAAGATATTTCGATATGGATTGTACTTCCTCATTGGGTTGTAATTAAATTGAGGTAATAAAAGGTTATTCTTAAATACCGATGATTTTGGAAAATAACTGAAAACAATTAATATCAAATAAGCTATATCTGAAAATATGGGCCGTGAGGAAGATCTTGATCGTTTATACCTGATAATGGATGAATTGGAGCATAGGGTCGTAGGAAAACGCCTTTTATCGAAATGTGATGGAAAGATGAACTGGCCCCAAAGAGGAGTCTATTTCTTTTTTGAGGAAGGAGAACTAAGAGAGAATGGAAGAAAGCGAATAGTTAGGGTTGGGACCCATGCTCTAAAACAAAATTCAAAGAGTACTCTTTGGAAGAGACTTAGACAACATAAAGGCACAGATAGGGGAAGACATATGGGTGGAGGCAATCATCGCGGATCCATATTCCGCTTGCATGTTGGAACTGCGATCATTAAAAGAGATGGTCTTGATATGTCAACTTGGGGTGTTGGGAATACAGCTAAAGGGGATATCAGGGATACGGAATATCCTGTCGAAAAAATGGTCAGCGGATATATAAGGTCTATGCCGTTTCTCTGGGTGGCAATCAACGATCCTCCTGGACCTGAGAGTTTAAGAGGATATATTGAAAGGAACTGTATCGGGCTTTTATCCAATTATGAGAAATATGAGACAATAGACCCTCCGTCCCCTAACTGGCTCGGAAGATATGCTGATAGGGATAAAATTAGGTTGTCTGGAATGTGGAATGTGAACCATGTTGATGAAGGGTATGATAAATCTTTTTTAGATGTTCTGTCAACTAAAGTGGAGGAAATGAATTGAGAATCGGTATTGTTTCATTGGTAATACCGGCTTGGAATCCGATTACGATTGACAAGCGAGCAAGGCTGATTTCGGAAATAGTTAATGAATATAATGATATGGATCTCATATTGTTTTCAGGCTCTACTGTGCACAAAGAGAGCTTGAATGGACTAATAAAATCAAATAAAAACCTGAAAAGTACTATTATATTGGAAGCCGAAGAAAAACAATTAGGGAGGCTATCCAAAAAATGGACTTGGAAATCTAAATGGTACATTATTAAAGGAAATGAAATAATCAAAGAGAACATTGAGCAGTTATTCGCAATGAGCTCTCAAGCCAAGCCAAAATTATTGATACCTTTATTGGATAGGTTGGAGGACGAGAGACTGGTAATTATTAATGGAAATGCGTGTCGGCTCGTCATTTGCGGAGAAAACAATATGCTAATGAATAAGCAGTCCGAGGGAAATAAAGTTTCATTTCGGATCAGTGATATGGAAGAGAGATTTGGAAAGATTTTTGCCAAGACCGATGTATTTTTAAATCCTGCACACACACCCATGGGCAATCTAGGTAAAATGAGAAAGAGATGGAGTTATCTCAGTAGAGGAGGGCGTTTATGCGTATTCACAACAAATGCATTGGATGTAAATAGCCTTCACCAGAATCGATTGCAATATATTTTCGCAGAAAATGAAGAACAAGAAGCGAGGACGATAATTCGTGATGGTTCCAGGATAACTGTTTTTAATTGGGAACGGAGGGAGTAATATGAGCAAATTATGCATAGTCCAATGCGGGGGGCAGAAGATATGGAAGAAGAACCCTCAGTTAGGCGCTGTGGCTGCGAAAGATGCTTACACAAGCCCTTACTTCAAGAAGAATATGGCTTATGCCATGAAGTTTGGTGACCGTTGGGTAATCCTCTCTGCGAAATATGGTTTTCTTGATCCTCATGATAAGATTATAGATTATAATGTGACATTCAAGATAAAGAAATCGGGTCCTATTCCCACAAATGAATTGAGGGAGCAGGTTAAATCTAAAGGGCTGGATTCGTATAATGAGATCGTGGTTCTTGGTGGGAAGGAATATTTGGAGGCTGTGAGGGGGGCGTTTGAGAGGACGGAGTGTGAGGTTGTTTCGCCTTTTGAGGGGTTGGGTATTGGTAAGAGGTTGAAGGCGTTGAATGAGGCTTTGAGGGGGTGTACAAAATGACTTCTGAAGAAAAAATATTACAATTGGTTGATGAAGTTATTAAAGAGACAAATAAGAAATTTATAGAAACGGTCATGGCAAAAAATAAATCGAAAGAGAAGATAATGTTTGAATTCTTTCGCGAGAAATATATTCATTATCTCCTGTATTCAAATTTTTCCAGTAATCAAGAATTTAAAAAACTAGGATACCACATAGAAGCTGAGGCTGCAACTCATTTGAAATTTATAGTAACAGGTAATTATCCAAAATCTGGAAGGCATGATATCATTATTAGAGATGAAAAGGGAAAACCAGTGGTAGGCTTTGAAATATTTTTAGGATATGACAAAGACAATAAAACTCTTAATTCTAGGTCATTTATCGCACATCTTGAAAAAGATCATATGAAACTGACTAAGGATCCAAATTTAAAACACGCTTATCTCTTGAATTATTTTTATAAAGGTAGATCGAAAAGAGTAGGTCTAGAAAGAACTAAACGAAAAGAAAAATCGTATCAAGACCATTTATTAAAGTGTAAAAAAAGGATGGAAAAAATGGTAAAAGACCCCGTAGAATTGAAAAGGTCGATGGAATTATCGATTTGGCTTGTTGAAGCTAGAGATGATGATAAGACAGCATTAGGCCAGTTAAAGATATAAATATGATTCAGAATATCATTTGATTATATTACCTTCTAATTTGCCTCCGAACGCCCGATTTCCTACCAATCCCCTTCCCTAATCCTCTTATCCATCAATATTGCATAAATATAAGACGGCCCCCTCAAATGCTGAACAGGAACTGTGTTCTCAAGAGGAACCAGCCCATATGCCTCCTTGAAATCCGAGCGAGAGATGTTTTGGTTTGTCCTACTGAGTGCGATATGCCCACCTCTAAACTCGTAGGTGAATTCTCCCCCTCGAATTTGGGTGAATGTTTCTCCTTCGTGTTTTCGGATGTGGTTCCAGATTTCCTCGAATTTTGGTTTCATTTTATTCCTCCTTTTTTCTGTTTAAGTAAATCCCTAAGTAGAATTCCCTTATCATTCATCCAACAAATCATCCCATTCTGTGGAGAACCCTTCAATATACTCGCAGCTGCTGATGGGCTTGAAAAAACATATGGTTTCTTTAATATCCAATATTCTGAGTCCTCTTCGAGAGGCTTGATTGCATCATCTTTTTCCATTTCTTTAAATGTCTTGAGATTACCTTTACTTTGAGATGGTTTTTGGGGACCGCCGATAGCACCCTCCTCAACCCTTAATTCGGGGCCTAAATACACAGCAGTTGCTTTGGTTTTTTGTGCATTGAAATAAAGAATGTCAGAGGTTGTAGTTTCTTTTTCCCTTCTAACCAACTCCTTCTGATTCACAACACTATCCGTTAGTCGCTCTTTCACTTCAAGGTCTATACCAAGAGCTTGTAAAATTATGATTATTTCACTCTGAAAGGAAGTCGCGGTAAGGCTATCATCCTCTGATAAGCTTATTTCAGACGGTTTCTGTTGACTTAATTTTATCCCTCCATCTTGAAGATATGAGACTAATTTATACTCACAGAAACCTGTAATACTGTTGTTGAGGGGAGGACTTAATGAATAGAAAATTAAAACCCTATCCCAATTCTTTTTTTGGGAGGCGTGTGTTCGAAGTCTATTTTGAGTTGAATAACTCATACCAACATATTTAGGTTGATTTCCGTTGAGAAGTATATATACAACTGGTTTGTCCTTAATTGTTGATATTTTTGATAGTGAGTTTAAATAACGCTTTTCGATTGAAATAGCTTTTGTATTTTTTATTGGGGGTTGAAAACTGATTCTCCTAACCCCTGGGAGGGTTAGATCTAGATCGATTCTTACTCCGGGACTTGTTCGAGTCATATTTTACTCCTCCTTAGCGATTTTTATTTTCTCAATCACTTTCTCGAATAGTTCTTCGGGTCTGCATCTATAGTAACTTCCCTTATCTGAGGCGTTCTCAATGGATGAGAAATTAAT
>CBDUXN010000208.1:0-5764 GCA_965371185.1 uncultured Thermoplasmata archaeon | reverse complement strand
GAAGGAAAGAGCATCGGAACAGCTTTCTTTGAGTGGTATCAGGAACATGGCGAGAATGAACCTGATTGGTACTATGGTTTAACGATCCTGGGTGACCCCACTCTAATCCCAACTGATCCATACATTCATGAGAATGAGGTGCCTTTCATACAAATCTTAGAGCCAGATGGGGTGGATGACATAGCCGATGAATCCTATGTCATTGAATGGGACGACGCAGATCCTGACAATGATGCTCAAATATCTTTATTCTATGACATGGATGACGCAGGATTCGATGGCATCTTGATCAACCAGGAGGCGATAAGTGAAGACAGCTCAGTTGATGAATATGTATGGGATACAAGAGAGATTTCAGAAGGTAACTATTACATCTATGCTTGTATCGATGATATGACAAATGCACCAGTGTATGTCTACAGTGGCGGATATGTAACGATAGATCATCCGAATATTCTGCCACAAGTGGAAATAACATACCCCACAGGAGGAACTGTCTACGATGAGGTCACGATCCAGGGCACAGCAGAGGATCCTGATAATAACAACATCGAATCTGTTTATATCAGTATAGACGATCCTGAGACTTGGGATTTGGCCACCGGTACAACATCCTGGAGTTATGTCTGGGATACGACAATATATTCTGACGGTGAACACACTATTTACGCCAAGGCGTACGACGGTGAAGACAGCTCCGATATCGCGGACATTACCGTCACCGTGGAGAACGGCGGAAATGAGATGCCACTGATTGTTATCACATCTCCGACCGAGAATGATATCGTATCGGGAACAATAGAAATCATTGGCACAGCTTCCGATGATAGTTCGATCGCTCTAGTGCAAGTGGCCATTGATGATGTTGCAGCGCCATGGCATGATGCTATTGACACATCAGGTGACAATTCTTGGTCCACTTGGATGTTTACATGGGATACCATCCAATTCGATAATGGCGAACGTACCATATATGCAAGAGCTAAGGACGATTTTGGTGAATATTCTATTACCAAATCGATAATGGTTATTGTTGATAATGGAGGTAATATCCCTCCAAATGTTAGGATATCATCCCATTCGGGCGGTGAGATCGTTAGTGGTATGGTCGATATAAAGGGTACTGCCGAGGATCCTGACGGAGATATCTCCTTAGTAGAGGTAAGGATCGATGATGACAACGATGATTGGTTCACGGCAACCGGTACCACCTCTTGGACATATTCATTGGACACAACAGCATATGATAATGGAGAGCATGTCGTCTTTGTAAGAGCGAAGGATGCCGTAAATGCATATTCTCAGACTGAATCTGTTGGGATAATTATTAGCAATGAAGGAGGGAACGTACCGCCCATTGTAAACATCATTTCACCGATTGACGGGGCTGTTTCTGGTATTGTGATGATCAGAGGTACCGCCTTAGACGTTAATGAGGAAGATACGGTAGTAGTACAGATAAGAATCGACAACGGCGATTGGATTGATGCGGAGGGTACGACAGATTGGAGTTATTGCTGGAATACGACAGGATTGGATGACGGCAACTACACGATCCATGTCAGGGCTTTTGATGGGATCGATTATTCTAAGGAGAAATCTGTGGCTGTGGCTGTCGATAATCCTCATGAACCCACTCTTGCCATAACATCGGAGATTCCTGACACAGTTTCAGGAACGATAACAATTCAAGGTACGGCCTATGATGTTGATGGGGAAGTCATAAAAATTGAAATCCAAATCGATGGTGGGGAATGGGAGGAGATAGATGGAACTACGGATTGGAGCTATGAATTGGACACGACCGAGCTTTCGGACGGGAAGCACACAATCTACATTCGGGTAACGGACGATGAGGGTAAAAATCACATTGTAACATACCTTATAGATGTGAATAATTCACAGGACATTCAATGGTGGCCATTTTTTGTGGTTCTGATGGCGATTATTATCACGCTGGTGGTCGCAGTAACCATTAAGAGGAGAAGGTCAGGAGCAGAAGAGGAGCCCATGGGAGCGATCCGCGCTGAAAAAGATGCCCAATATGATTTTGTGAGCCTTAGATGTTCAAGATGCGATGGTGTGTTCGAGACCTCTTTGTCAAGCCCCATAATTCAATGCCCAAATTGTGGTTTAAGTGGAAAATTGGAATAAAGACAATCCCCTCCTCAAAAAAGCGTGCCGAGGAAGAAGGGGGATGGCTTCACCGCAGGCACGCCACGGCGTGGGGAGGATGAAGGTAAGAGCAAAGGACGCAGGCCTCCGTGGAAGCTCCCCATCGGAGCGAGCTAACGGGGCGAGCGGAGATGTTGCGACCGTCGAAAGTGTTTGACGACACAGGGAGCAATTCTTAGCGGTTGATACTAATAATCAACATAGCGCAGAAGGGCAGTGGCAAAACCTTTATCCTCGTAGAGAGATAATGGTTTTAGGGATGGGGCTTAAGGAAGGAGGCATATTCATGATTAAATGTTCACAATGTGGAGGAACTAATTTTGACCGAGGAAGTATATATAGCAGTTTTAGAGTAGAATATAAATCTGTTGATAAACGGTTTATTAATGTCTATACTAATGCCTACTTGTGTTTAGATTGTGGACATCTTGAACTATTTGCTACTGATAAAAAATATGTAGAAGAAATGAAAAAGCTAAAAAGGAAATGAATATGCCGACTGACCGCTCCGAGCAGGCAGGGCGAGCGGGCCAGCGCAGGAGCGGAAGGTTAGGGGAGGTCGGAAGCTCCGCCCGAGGATAGCGAGGGAGCGTAATCCGAGGGTTGCGAAGGCTTGACCTGAGCAACAACGAGTCCAACGAGCTTGCGGAGTGGTTGGTGATTGAGGGCGAAAGGTTTTTGGCATTACAAAGCATATTGAGCCCGAAGAGCCAAGGCTGGGGCTTGAAGGCGAGGGCGAAGTGTTAAAATATCTATATTGAAATTATATTATGAAAAGTATTATCAATGGTTGATAAAATGAAAAATTCTGAAAAAGCTATCCTTTGTGGATTACTTTTAATATTTTCATTGCTTTCTCTTTCAATTGTTCCTTGCGAAGTGAACGAGATAGAAGGAGGCACTTTCCCACCGTATAGAATTGAAAGAAATTATACGGCATATATGCCTGCCTTAATAGTCATATCATACGGTTTTGAATGGAAAGAATTTACACCTACTCTTGATTGGGGTATACAATGGAATTATTCATCAAATCCTATATTTTCAATTTTAATTTTATTTGCATCTATTATTACTCTATTTTTTATAATTAATAGAACAACTAGGAACAAACTCGGAAAAATAATAAATACAATTAATAGGATAGACATATGCTTTTTCATTTTCATTATTGTTCAATACTTATTCATAATTGCCAATATTTTTTATTTGCATAATTATTATTACAATTCTGAACATAAGCGATTTATTGCTGTAGATTATTCACCCCATTTTGATGAACCTATACTGCATACAATAATTATTATTCTCTCAATTATCGTAATATTAATTTCAATGGGATATTTGGTTTATAAATTAAAACAAGATAGATCTAATGATTAAATTTTATTAAAACTTCGCCCGAGCCCGCCCTGAGCAGGTAGGGGAGTACAAATTGTACTAGGTCCAGCGCAAGGGCGAAACGGCTAGAGGGGTGGAGAAGATGCCTCGCTTTTTTGTAGGACGAGGGTCCGTTAAGCAAAAAAGTTGCTCCAACAACGATAATAACAAATAGGGAGCAATCGTTAGCGGTTATTGGTGATGGATAACAAAGCGGAGGACGAGGTCATCACTTAAAGGCGACTCACGAATATATGCGAGGTTCAAGGCACGAAAAAAAATTGAAGGAGGGAAAAATTGGGAAATATCTACAATAAAAAGATACAAAGCATTGAAAAGAAAATTAAATTCTTAAATGGATTACTAATCGTTGGAATAATAATATCAATTATAGGCGTTCTTGGTCTGGTTACAACAATTATCAGAATTAATGAATTGCAACAGGAACTTAATAAACATGAATCTGATATGCAACGGTTATCTGAAATCAATCAAGAACTCGACGAAATCCATATTAAAAACTGGATTTTCATTATATCTTTGTTAATGGGTCCCCCTATTTTTTCTACAGCATTCAATTATAAGAGGAGATTCTCAAAATTAAAAGAATCATATTTAGACCAATATGAAACACACTCAGAACCGTCTTTTATTATCGATTTAAAAGAAGGTTAATTGAGACAAAGTGCCTTAAACCGATATTTAGATAAGGGAGTCGCCCGCCGCCGAGCTGGTAGGGGTAGGGCGCCAGAGAGGCGGCGTAGGTGTGGGTGAGGTGAAGATGCCTCGCCCCGAGGTAGGCAGTGGCGCCGTTAAGCCGAGGGGTTACTCCCTCAACCACAAAACCAATAAAGGAGCAATTCTTAGCGGTTAACAGTAATGGATAACATAGCGAAGGACGAGGTCATCACTTGAAGGCGAGGAGCAAAAAGAAGATAAGGCTGTGTGCCCGTTTAGACTGTGCTGTCTAAAAATATGGTTAATAATTAATATATTGAAGGCTATTATGAACAATGGTGTATAAATATGGTTTCAATATTTATTTCATATTCAACCCATGATAAATCATTTGCTCTAAAATTAGCATCAAATTTGAGGAAGTATGGTATCTCAGTTTGGATTGACGATAGACAAATAAAGGTCGGTCAGAAGATACCACAAAGAATAATAGAAGGGATTATGAAATGTGATTATTTTTTAATAATAATTTCTGAGCATTCGATAAAATCTAAATGGGTAAAGGAGGAGTTAAATTCTGCACATTTTGATGCTATAAGTAAAAAAGAAGAAACAGTTTTACCAATATTGATTGATAATATTGAGATGCCAAACGAATTAAAACATATAAAATATGCTGATTTTAGGAATGAAGTTGAAGATGGTCTTCAGGAGTTGTTGAAAGTATTTAATATTAACGAGGAAGAAATTCATTTATTAACGCGTTCAGAAAAAGAGAGGCTTATCAATAAGCTATTGAGAACGACTGATAAGTTTGGAGAATTACCCTCTGAGGTTGTAAGTTTAGTTGATGATGAGACATATCTTCCGTTATTTGAAGAAAAATTAAATCTTGAGCAAAACCAAATAATTTTATATAATTCTGTGGATGCGATCGATAGGCTAGCTGATTACGCATACGATCAAGGAATTATTAAAAATCATTCCTCAATTCCTCCTTTGATTTCATTATACAATGAAACTAATAATCTAAAATTAAAGGAAAAAATTATTAACGCATTAGGAAATATTGGTTCGAAAGTGTGTTGGGATTTTTTCGTTGAAAATTTGGATAATGAAGAAAATAAAATAAAGGCAGCAATACTAACTAACTTCTGGAGTATGTCAACAAATGGTGACTATTACAATTGGGATTCTACATTACTTGAGAAATTATATAAATATACAACATTTCCAACTAATAAATGCCTTTATTTTGATTATGATATGGAAGAGAGTGATTTTCGTTTCTGGGTTTTTAGATGTTTATCTGAATCAAAAAAGGAATCTACACTCAAATATATTGAACATTTTATCGAACATATAGAATGGCCTCTAGAAACATTAGCCGAAGCCGCAAATGCTCATTGGGAAATTAGTGGTAGCAGAAAGTACAAACCAATTCTGGAGAAAGCGGCCAAGATGGGGTTGGCATGTTGTGCTGAAATAACGCTTGAAAAAATTCAGGAAAAAAATAATAAAAGAAAAAAGT
>CBDUXN010000207.1:0-5789 GCA_965371185.1 uncultured Thermoplasmata archaeon | reverse complement strand
CATATACCTTACCATCCCAACCGCAGCAAGCTGCGGGGTATTCAGATAAAGATAATAGGTGGGGTTCCCACAATATTGTACGGGGTGGAACGACCAACCTATGATATAGATATTGCTGTACCTGAGGATTTAGAGGTTTTGACTAAAATCATCGATATTCTGAAGGATTTGGGGTATAATTCCGTTCATAAATGCCCTTTTCCTCACGATTTTCTCATGCCTATAGATTTTATTACCTCACAGTTCATCCTGGATAAAGGGTGCGTAGAGTTTCGCAATGAGGATATGGAGCTGTTTCCTGTGGATATACTTGGAGTAGGTGATGAATTATTTCAAGAACTATTAACAGTGGGGATAACCATCCCTTTCGGAGAAACTTCCATGCTCTGCCCGAGTATCCAGAAGCTTATCGAGATGAAAGAGGCCATAGCTCGGCCAGAAGACCAAGAAGACGCAAAAAAATTAAGGCAAATAGAGAAAAAATTGGATAAAAAGTACTATGAATAATGATGATTATGAGCATATTCCCAACCGTCTAATGACTCTAGTCATATTTAGCAATCAGGCAAAAAAATCATAACTCTTTTAACCCCTTAGTTGCATTTAGGTAAGAGATTACACATATCAGTGATTGTAAGAGAACATTATTGGAGCTTGAGGTGAAAAAATTTGCAGAACCTTATGGAGATTCTGAAGAAGATACTCATATCCTATGATTTTAGCATAACCATGGAAGAGCCGCATTATGTGCTGGGGAGCAAGGAAGGTTCAAATGTGGTCGCATCCGTTTTGCAGAGCAAAAAAACGCTCACTCGGTCCGAAATCCTGGCTCTTAAAGACCAGATGCCTCCAGACGTTGATAAGATCATATTTGCCACAACCTCTGAGATCGACCGGGAACTGGAGGATTTCGCGTTAGGAGAGGACATCCTTCTTTGGGACAGAAACAAGCTGGAGGAGGAGATAGGGAGGGCGGTTTTGAGCGGTGTGGAAGGGGAATTTCGTGGCGAGAGACTTCTAGATGGGATTGAACCTGAACGCGCTCCGATTGCAAGCGAAATTTTGGAGGAGTTACCAATTCCAGAGGCTGCCCCCATCCAGGTGAGAATAGAACCAAAAGCGGATGAGGAAGGGGAACTCATCTTGAAACCTAGGATAACCATGAGCGAGGTCAGCGAGATATCTAAGAAGATAGTCCAGGGTTTCAGATTCGATTTGGAGCTTATACCGTACTTCGTCTTCGATTATTCATGTGAGCTCATGGTGGAGGGTGAGCCGACACCACAGATCAGTTCCGGCACACTGGCTGTAAACGGCCTGACGAACTGCCCGGAGATCTGGGAGTTTGATTTCGAAACAGTGGAGAATGTGGAATCAACCCATACGAAATTAGAGCCAAAATTCGATGAAGACAGGGCCTTCGAAACCGCAAGGGAGAGGGCCATTACTTTGAACACCAGGGAGATCCAAACCGTGGATGACAGGGGTGCGGTAACGATCTACGAAAAGAAGAAAGTGGCCCCAAAGGAGGGGGCCATCAACCTCCTGAAAAGGGGTTTGATATATCTGCCTGTGTGGTGCGTGGAAGGCTCAAACGGCGTGATGATCATCGATGCAACCACGGGCAAGGTGATAAAAGAGGACCTGTTCCGAGAGAGCGATGATGTGTATTCCTTCTCAAGCAGCAGAGGTTTTTCGTTGTAATTCCTCGATTTTCCCCTTGATTCCTTGAAAATGCGTACCAGGCCAGTAGTACTTATCGCATTTCGGGCATTTCCAGTAATCATCCTGCCAAGCATAGACCTTCTCAGGAACTTTTCCCTCAACAGAAGCCTTTTCAACGGTAACAAGGGGGGAGTTGCATACGGAGCAGCGTGAAAAAGCATCCGTCACCTTCAAATTGTAACTCCTCATCACCTGAACAAGCTGATCATCCAAATCCGTGTTTTGGATGTAAAGTGCCTCAACGCCCTTGACATTGGCTAGATCCTTGTCTCTTGTCAGTAAGATCCTTTTCTCCCTTTTTGCCAGCTCTATGAGCTCGTTATCTGCAAGAACATCGGGATATGCCGTATCGAAGCCGAGGAATCTCATCCATTTGGCCAAAGTACCAAGCATATGATCCGCGATAAATCTCATTTTTGAACCTCATAATGCAGTAACACACCATCTCCCAATCTCTCGGTACTTGTTAGTTTAAGCCTGAGGATGTCGTTCTCACTTTCGAAGCCCTCTCCTCCTGCAGGGGTAGGCGAATTCACACCTCCTATCATCATGCTGCCCACAAAAACCTGGAATTCATCTGCCAGCCTTTGACTCAAAAAGGACCATATCACAGCCTCGCCCCCCTCTACGAGCAGTTTTTTTATGTGTTTTTTGTCCAAAATTTCCAGGAGCATTTTCAGGTCTATGTTCTTTTTACCGCAAACCAGGGTTTCCGCCCCTTCTATTTCGTGGTCACAGTCCTCTGAAACCACCACTATTGTGGGCGCGTCGGAGCTGAGAACCTCGGCATCTCCGGGGATTCTTCCTCTGGAATCCAGCACGATTCGAACGGGCTGTTTTGGGTTTTGAACATATTTTTCTTTTACTGTCAATTTTGGATCGTCCGAAAGCACAGTGCCGATACCCACTAGCACGGCATCGCATTCGTTTCTAAGTTCATGCACCCTTTTCAAGTCCTCTTCGTTGGATATTCGCGTTTGTTTTCTGGTAGGCAAAGCTATCTTACCATCAGCGGACATGGCGCAGTTGATGATGACATGTGGTGGCATTGAACCGTGATAGTATTACATAAGGACATTCTTTTCGATTGCGATAACGTTTCAGTAGAGTTTAAGTACGTGTATGGTGTTAAGGCGGATGGATTGGACAACTGTATTGAAATGCAGGGAAAAAGATGGAAGAAATCAAGGTTTTTGAGCTTAAAAAGGTGGATCTAAAAGGTGCCACTGTCATAGACGGCTTTCCAAGCGTGGGCTTGGTCAGTTCTATTGTGGCAAATTACCTGATCAATTACCTGAAACTCAAGCAAATAGGGATAATGGATTCGGTTTACTTCCCCACGGTGTCATTGGTAAGGGAAGCAGAACCCTTAAACCCGGTTCGAATATATGCAGGTGAAAAGATCATCTCTCCAGATGGGGAATCGGATCAGATCGTGGCATTTATCTCGGAATTCCAACCCCCACAAAACCTTGTCAAACCCATAGCCCATACGATGCTCGATTGGGCCCAGGAACAGAAGTGCAAACTGCTCATCTCACCGGAAGGATTGGTGATAGACAGGAGTGATGAGGAGGAATCCGAGGAGGAATCAGAAGAGGAACCTAACGAGGAGGGACATGGGGGAGAAAAGGAAGAGAATGATAATAATGCAGAGGAATTTGAAGTTTACGGTATAGGCAGCACACCCAGGGCGAGAAAGCTGTTGGTAGCCCATGATATCCCGCAGTTCATGGAGGGTGTGATAACAGGGGTTGCAGGTGTGCTTTTAAACGAGGGAAAAAGCAGGGATTTTGACGTAATAAGTGTCATGGCCGAGGCGCACCCCGACTATCCGGACGCCAGGGCCGCTGCAAAGGTCATTGAAGTCATAGACAAGATGCTGCTGCATATCCATCTGGACGCGAAACCGCTTTATATAGAAGCCGAGAAGATAGAAGGGCAGCTGAAGACCATCCATGCCCAAGCTAAGCCTGTGAAGGGAAGGAAACCTGGGTATACACCCTCTATGTATAGATGATCGAACCCTATACTACCTTCTTTTCCTCAAGCCTTTTTTTGGCGGCGATCTCAGGCTCTACTTCGAATATCTCAACGAAGCTCTTGGCATATTTTGCCTTGTATTCCCTCAGAATGGAATTTTTAAACATGGTTATCTTTGGATAGTTGTCGTCCCACGCGCTGTGAAGCGTTTCCAATGAACCTTCTGCGGTGAGGCTGTAGTAGATGGAGAGCATCTGCTCGAAGAACAGGTCATATGCTAATTCAAGGTCTATCGTTCTTAGACTGCCCCCTCTTTCGAGATACCCCTCTCCAATATGCCTTGCGAGCTCGTGGAGGTTGATCTCGTGCATAAGAAAGCTCTTATCTCCGAAGCTCAGGTCGGAAAACAGCATTTTGAACTTCCTTCCTCCCCCTTCTACGGTCATTATTTGGATAAAATCCTTGATCACTAGTGGCGAGATTTTTATGGTTCTGTTGTTGTTCAAAAGGAACTTTACTATCTCGTCCTTTCTAAGATTACCCCTCACCTCATCCAATCTACCCATTATCACCGCACCTAGCGATTCCTGTATAAATCCTTCCAAAGGCTCGTAATATATGTTAGCTAATGTGCGTTTTGTCTCCCTTGCCACCAAATCCATGGCATCCTTCTCCTTTGCAGGGATCTTTATTGCGAACATTTTCTTTTCTATTTTATCACTTCCTTTTGCCTTTAGCAAACCTCAAGCCAGTAAGTAAATGCCGTAATTTCGTTTTACAATCGTTTAACAATATGTTTAATGCATGTTAAATACTTTTCTAAAAAAAACTAAATATAATTTGTACGCCAGTATTACCGATTTTCCGAAACTTTTATAAAAGAGTTCTATATATGGCTATCTGAGGTCTTGTTATGTTGAGGACAAAAGATAACGGATTTGAAGTGCTTGAAAAAAGAACAGGCGGGAAATATCCCGCGAAGAGGATTTTGATGCCCCTGCTTTTCGGGCTGATATTCTTATTGAGCCTGGTTGTGGTGGTCAATTTAATACCGGGTGAAGCGGAGGCTCTTAATTGGGAAATCGACATCAGGGTGATCCCTGGGGATCAAGATCTAGATGCGGACTCGAGCCCGCAAAGCGCATATTATACCGTAGAGATAGAAAATCTCGGTACAAACCAAGCCACTGTTAACGTCTCCATTACCAAGGATGTTGTTGGTGGAAGCGCCAATGTATCCAATTGGGCAGTCAATCCGAGTGTTGCTAGGAAAGTTGTAAATTCACAAAATACTATCCAATACACCATAGAAGTTACAGCTGCTACTGTCGAACCTAGTGAAGCATGGGTTCAATTCAAAGTGAGCGCCTATATCGAGGAAAGTCCTACAGCTACAGCATATACTACCTTTATTGGAAGGGTGAGTCCAAAATATGAAGTAGATCTAGCCGTTCAAAACGGGGAAAATGTAAAAGACGTGGATCAAGGATTTGCTGTTACGTATTATATCAACATCTCAAACACTGGAAACGTGGATGATAAGTATCTGATTACGGTCCAGGGTAAACCGGCTGACTGGAGCTACAATGCACCAACTGAAACAGCCACTGTCCAGAAAAACAAAATGACCACGATCGGGGTCAGCTTTACACCCTCAATTCCAACCCAGGCGACCCAGTACCAGATCGATATCATTGCCACTTCGAAAAATGATGCAAGTGTATCGGATTATACCTCTACCTATACAACCATCAATTTTGAATATCGACTTTCTGTTTCTGTGAATTCAACCTACCTGGAAGGGTTACCCGGTGATTCTGTTCAATTCACCATGACGGTAGATAATTTGGGTAATAAACAGGACCTTGTCAAACCTTTAATTAAAAAGGGAGGACTAACGTGGGATGTTTCTGAAAATAAAAATATTCAACAGATTCTATTTAATGTTTCTGCTGAATGGATTCTATATGATGATTTCTCAAGTTGGGATGACACTAAATGGGAAACTATTAACCATCCTGACTATGATAATGCTGAAATTTGTGGAGTAGCAAATAATAGATTAGAATCAATAAGTTCAC
>CBDUXN010000206.1:0-5795 GCA_965371185.1 uncultured Thermoplasmata archaeon | reverse complement strand
AATTCATGGCCAATGTTAGCGCGGCCATCGATTCGAATGCACTTGAGGCGCAGATTGACCTCGACGCGCTCGGCATCCCGAGTGGCCAAGCCTTCAAGGTCTGGTTCTTTACAACGGATTGGCGGGACTGCTGGGATCTCTCAGATAACGGAATATCTGATACCAGAAGCGGGAGAGGGACAAGAGCTCCCGGCGGCCAGAAGGTGGTGATAAACGAGGTTTTTCCCGATACAAACGGTTGGGTCGAATTATACAACAAAGCTGGCCAGACCCAGGATATCAGCGGCTGGGTAATAACCTGGAGCGGTGGTTCCTATACGATAGCCCAGGGAACAACCATACAACCAGGCCAGTGGCTGGCGTTTGATGTTGGAAATATCTCCTCATCAGATACTGTCAATTTATATGATGATGACCCGAATAACAAGGGCAAATTGAAGGACTCAACAACGTTTGCCAGTGTTCCTTCGGGACAGGGCTGGGGAAGGTATCCTGATGGGGAAGATTCCTGGGTGTATACCACCCCCACCAAAGCGGCTGCGAATCAACCTGCTGTCCCCCCACCACCTTCAAATGTGGTTATAAACGAAGTGTACCCTGATATAAATGGCTGGGTGGAGCTTTTCAATACGGATTTGGTGGGTGCTCCCACAGACATCAGCGGCTGGGAAATCATCTGGAGTGGAGGAACCTATACAATACCCCCGAACACTAAAATTAAGAAAGGAGACTTTTTAGCCTTTGATGTGGGTAATATCCCAGCTTCAGACACCGTAACTTTGGATGATGACACCGGAACACAGATCGACTCGACATCCTTCTCCAGCATCCCTCCAGGCTATGGTTGGGGGAGGTATCCTGATGGTACGGGCAGCTGGTGGATAACGGATCCAACAAAGGCAGGCCCCAACTCGATTCCTGAGTTTTCAGATATCATAGCACCGCTCATGTTCTCTATCTTCATGTTTGGTCTCATAAGATATCGCAAAGGGAAGGTAAGGGATAAGAAGGACAGAAGGAAGGTGTTAGAAATGGAAGCAGAATGTGGAAAAAATGTGTCTTACTCAATGGAGAATGTGGAATACGAAAGGTTGAACAGGATAATGAGCGAACTTGCCTCCATACCTGATGTGGATGGAGCGGCGCTTGTAAAAGCGGACGGCTCAGTTATATCCTGGCACACGAGCGATGGCATTGAACTAACGGAGCACATCGATTTCATGCTCGATTTTTTTGCACGATTTCGTGAGGAGAATATCCAGCACTTTAAACACGGCATGTTCACACAAAATATATTGGACTATAATGGCCACAAAATCCTCCTCAGCGGGGTCAGGGAGGATCTGATGCTGTTGTTGCTGCTTCAAAAGAAAGCGTACCTTGGACTGACAATGCTCGATATGGAAGGCTGTCTTGGAGAAATAGATAAGGTCCTCGGACTCGACCCCGTGCAAACAATCCAAATCTTTAGTTAAGCTTATGAGGAATCAGGACATTGTATATTGCGGTCTGCAAAAAATGATGGCAGTGATAGGATGAAGAAGATCAAGACCGGAGTGTTCGGCTTGAATCCCCTGGTGGATGGGGGAATAAACGAGAACTCCACCACGGTGGTCATCGGAGGCTCAGGCGCAGGGAAAACGACCTTCGCGATCCAGTTCATCAGGAAAGGCCTGGAATCGGGCCAGGAGGGAATATTTGTTAGCCTGGATGAAAACAAGGAACAGATCATAAGGGAAGCAATAGAAATGGGCTGGAAAGAGATCATGGACTACCTTAAAGATGAACTCCTTGTGTTCATCGATGCCTCAGGCAAGGATTTTTCGAATTTCATAAGAAAGGAGCTAGATACATTTGTCAACGATTGGAAGGGCGCAGGAGCGAGGGTTGCGGTTGATCCCCTCACCCCTGTGATTTGGGCCGTGGAAAACAACTATGAGCAGAGGGAACTGATAGCCATGCTGTTAAAGCAGACCAGAAAGGTTGGAACGGTGCTTTGCACGTTGGAGGAACATGGCACGGAAGGTGATTTATCCGGGAGAGAGACCGTCATTCCCATGTATCTCGCTGACTGCGTTATTCATCTGCGCTACAAGGCCATGGAAGGTGCGAATTCCAGGATGCTGAAGATCGTGAAGTGTAGGAACAGCTGGCACAGCGAGGAGTTTCATCCATATAGAATAATTAGTGGGTTGGGTTTGGTGGTTCAGCATGGAAAATTTGACGAGGCAAGAAAAAAGGGATCACCAATGGACCTCATGAAGGAACTGAAGAAGAACGCTGATCTTCTGCCAAAGAGCGTATATGAAAGAATGCAAAGAACCTTCAAAGGGCTCTCTGAGATGGAGTTAGGCGAAATTTCTTACTCAGAGCTGATGAAGCACATAATCGACGAGTACGGCTTAACCTCTACTACTAGGCCGTGATACCAATGGCAAGAGGAATGGGCAAAGCGTTTGAAAAGGCCTTGACTACGAAGGAGGAAAAGGAGAAAAGGGAAATCGGGGGCAGAGAGGGAAAATTCGAGTTCATGAGCAAAAACAGGCAGGAAATATTTCAATATCTTTGCCTTCATCCGTGCAGCTATACATCCATGATTTCCAAATCCATGGACCTTTCAATCCATACGATCAGCTGGCACCTGAGAAGGCTGGTTGAAAGCGGTTTCATCTCCAAAATGTCCATGGGCAAAAAAACGGTATTTTATCCCACGGACATGATCGCTGAAAAAGATATCCCCATTTTCGAGATCCTGAATACGGAGAAGGCCAAAACCATCTATGTTGTGATTATCAAAAGGAATGGCCTTTCTCAGGCGGAAATCTGCGAGGCATTGAATTTTAAACATCAGGCAGTTATTTGGTATACAAAAAAACTTGAAAGCTTGGGACTTATAAAGTCCTTGGAAGATGGAAAGTACAGAAGATACTATCCAACCGAACTTCTACACCAAAAGAACGATGAAAATGAAATGCGGTTGAAAAACTTCAGAAACGATGTGTTGAAACGATTGCAGAGGGAAATGCTGTCTCCAACCATTCTACGATCAACGGAAGACAAACTTGTCTTGCGTATCGCCCGAGGAGGTAGCAAAACCGTGCTTACTTTACACACCAATCCGTTCGTTACCATTCTATCATGAGTTTATACACAATTTTGTAATATAAATTTAAATTATTTTACCATTCCTGTCGATCTTAGTGCTACAAAGTATATTATCTGGTTCTCTTCTTAGTAACCTAGAGGAGAAGAAGGGGGCGAGATGGAAAAAGGACTGCTAAAACTGTTCTTGAATATGCACGGCATCAGTTCAAAGTTAGCAGAGAAACTTTACGATGCCGGTTTTGATGATATCCAAAAGATTAAGAGCGCCTCCATTGAAGAGCTGGTACAGGTTAGGGGTATAGATAAAAAGACTGCTGAAATGATCAAGAAATCCCTCGTGAAGATGGACCTCAAACCTGAAGAGGGTCAGGGGGATTTATGTATATGTACTAACTGCGGTGCATTCGTCTCAGCAGCAGCAAAAAATTGTGAGATGTGCGGAGCGCTTATAGAGGAATATGCCGAGGAAACTGTGGATGAAGAAGAAGTAGAAGAAATGGTTGAGAGCCTTGAGGGAGCGGAGGAAGTTGAGAGCAGCTTGGGTATTCTGACGGAAGTTTTAGGGATCGAGGGTGAGGAACTATATCCTGCAAAAGAAAAAATCGAGGAGGAATTGGATTCTCTCGTGGATAAACTCGAGGATGAAATAACCGCAGATGGTTTCTGGTATAAGAAAGGAGAATCCACACTATTTCTCTGTCCTGAATGTGGAGCGTTCATCGGAAAGGAAAGCGAGAAATGCAACGTATGCGGAATGATTATCGGTGCGCAAGTCGAAGAAGTCATGAAGGCGATTGATGAGGATATTGGCATTAAAACCCTTTTTAGAGGGGATATCAGAAAAACTCGTATGCTTGCAGGTATAAGTGCCGAGATCAAAAAGAACCCTGTTGACCCCGAGCTTTGGTACTCAAAGGGCGTGGTCCTTTCGGATATGGGAGAACATGCTCTGGCAATTAGGTGCTATGACAGGGTCCTATGGCTCGATCCGAAATATAGTAAGGCATTGAACGCAAAAGCCCTGTCGCTTACGAAACTCGATAAGATCGACGAGGCATCCGAATGCTTTGGCATGGTAACAGGGTTGTTTCTAGGGGATTTTGAGGCGGTAAGTAAGGACGAGGTTAGGGAAGCACCTGAAGATAGAGATGTTGCTTTGGATTTATTCCTGCTCATACCCAATGTCGGAAGGGCAAGAGCCGAGGCGTTTTGGGATGCAGGATTTAAAAATCTTGAGGATCTGAGGAAGACCTCAGTGGATCAAATTGCCTCGGTGAAGGGCATCGGGGGGAAATTGGCAGAGAAAATTCATAAAAGCTTACAAACTATCGAAGAACCAAAGCCTACAACCGCGGATTTATTCATCTGCTCCAGCTGTGGTGCCTTCGTCACCGAACATACAACAGTGTGCGAACTTTGTGGCGCAGAGATCGGCGAAGATATCGGGGAGGAAGAGGCGCTTCCACCTTTAAAGAAAATCGAGGTCGAGGAAGGATTGTTGTCTTGCCCCTACTGCGGTATGCCCTTAGAAATTGGCGATACTGAGTGCTACAACTGCGGAATGGCCATTGAGGATCTCGAAATTTATGCGGAAGAGGGATTGAAGAGGGGAGTGTCAAAGGATTTCCGAAAAAGATGGGAAAAGCTGGGTGATCTAGAGGAGCTCGAGGGATTTGATGTCTTTCCAGAAGATCTGGAAGCCAGGGTTGAGCCTTCAAAAGAAGAGAAGCTCTACATATGCTCCACCTGTGGCATGCCTCTGGATAGCGACGTTGTAGTCTGCAACATTTGCGGCAACGGTGTTGGGGTACTTAAGGAAACTGTACCTGCAGAAAGGGAAGAGTTGAGGGGTATAGAAGCTGCACCAGAAGCTCGGATCGAATCTATAGGCATCACAAATGGTCTGGTCAACGGCGTGCGAGAGCGGAGGGCAGATATCACACGGGGTTTTGTGGAGGGGCTCATCAATGGCAATGGAATGACCAACGGACTCACAAACGGACTGACAAACGGTCTTAGAGCCATAAGAAGAGGAGTGACAAATGGCATTACCAATGGCAACGGCATAACAAACGGCCTAGGCGCTGCAATGAAACCTGCTGGAACAAGAAGGAGCGTGGCAAGGGTCATCATCGTTTTTATACTGGTTTTTGCTCTGATTTTTTCACCCTTTATCATAAACAGGGTCTTAGTTCCCGTACAAGTTCTCCTGATCGACGGCAGTTTCAGCGATTGGAGGGATATTCCAGGGTATTCGGATTCATTAACCGACCAACCCTTGAATCAGGACATCAACATCGAGGAATACAAGGTCTCCATCAACAAGTACGGAGACATGTTGTTCTACCTCAGGGTCAATGGCACGATTCTAAACGGCGCTCGCGGACTTGACTCTGTCCACATCTTCATAGATGAGGATGACAACACCAGCTCAGGCTATGGAATCGGCTCCATAGGAGCAGACAAGATGATAGGGATTATAGGCTGGGACAACAGCGTTTACACCGGCAGCTACAGTGACTTCAATAACTCGAGATCTTCCATGGATATTAACGGGTTTGATAGGTTCTATGCGCTGCCTGCCGCCATCGACAAAGATGAACTCGAAACGAGGTTGTGGCTCTCCGTACTGAGTATGAATCCAAAAGAGCCTGTGAAAATCCTGTTCAGCACCAGGGATACTGCCGGCA
>CBDUXN010000205.1:0-5881 GCA_965371185.1 uncultured Thermoplasmata archaeon | reverse complement strand
AGCGATTCATCTATGGGCTAAAGCCCATAGGGTTCTCGCTTAAACGGACTAAAATGTATCTGGCTAAAAATGCAGGTAATATTTGCTTTTAGAAGGAAAATGCTAGTTAAAGTGGATGCCTACATCAATCTTTTTTACAGAAACCTCTCACAGGTCGATCAGAAACACGGCATAAACCTCAGTAAACATCCACACGAAGGCCTGTTAGGTTGCTTATCCATTTAAAGTGCTTCTCGTTCCTGGTCACCAAGGACTCGCAGCCCTTGTTCAACGCGCATGCTGCAGTTAGTGCATCTACCCCAACTACCCTCCCATCTTTTTTTAATTCTCCTCCTATCTCTGCTGCCTTTACGGCATCCCTGTTATCGATAGGCAGCACCATCACTCTGGCTATTGCCTTCTCCAATTTGCCCAACATTTTCCTCTTTTTTACCTTGTCTTTCACCGTAAAAGCCCCGTATAAAGCCTCGTACACATTAAATGCTGTGGTGCAAGGTCTGCTCTCCTTGTCTATCTCAGCGGTTATGGCCCTCACTCTACCTGGGGCTCTGATCAAGTCTATAAAGTAAGTTGTGTCCAAGCACCTCATGGCATCAGCTCACTCTTTTATCAATATCCTTCCTAAGTTTCGCAATAGACGCCTCATATTCCTTATCACCGATTAGCTCAGGATATAGGTCGAGAATATCGCCGAGCTTACCGTTGGTCTCCACCAATTTCAAAACAACCTCAGAGAAGCTGTCGTTCTGCAGTTTCATCTCTTTAAGTGCCTCATATGCCCTATTAGAGAGCGAGATAGTCTTTGTCATATACAAACCTCTATGCACATATATGTGCACACAGGTATTTAAATGCACCGCCTTATTCACTCATCTCTGAGCTTCAGTCCTGACACATTTGACCCATGAGCTATGACCCAGATAAAAATGCGGCTTTACTCTAAATCTCCTCCTCTGGTTCTTCTCTGGGCTCCTCCCTTGTAACTTAAAATGCGTTTTGGGCTTATAATATTTGTTGTGGATAATATTAATATGAGGAAGATTTAAGGATGCGAAGGTGGTTTTCGAGAGTGTGCTTGAATATATTGCTAGGAAGTTTTAGGGATATTTTTGTAGGTTTTCTTTACCGCATGAGTCTTAAAGCCTTTGTTGCCTCCTTCCAGGCCTTTCTATAATGATCGATCGCCTTTGAATAATTGTCCATGGCGAGTTCACTTTCTCCCTTACCAAAGGCGTTTTCGCTTTTTTCCAGCTCATTGTCCCAGGGATCATCCCCGATCGCATCGTCAAGCGCCAAAGCTTCTTCGTAAGCGATGGTTGTGATCGAGCCTACTATCCCGATTAAAGTGTCAATTACACCCTGGCATACTTCCTTCACAGAATCCGGGATCCTATTGCTACTCAATAACTTTTCAAGCTCTTTCACCGCCATTTTTACATAGTCATAGAATTTCATACCGTGTTGCGGGTCAAGATGTGATTCGTCCAACCAAAATTTATCATCCAAGCTCTTCCACATTTTCTCGATAGCTTTGTCTATCGTGTTGTCAACAATCTTCAGGCCCATTTTTGCATCTTCGAGCAGCTCCTCCAAATTTTCGAAAACTGCTGGGAGGTTTGGCTCCACGTGGACGATCAACGGATCTGACAATTCGCTTTCGGCGCCCCATATGTCCCGGGCCTTCACCCTAATAATACGGTCACCGAGAAAGAACCAGTTATGAGAAGCACTCACGGTTTCCCCGGAATCGTAAAGGCCTAACCAGCCGGTGTTTGTGCCGTCGCCCCAATAGAATTTATATTTTATTTTGTCACCATCCGGATCAGTGGTCGATGATGTATATTCGTAGAGTAAAGAATAAATTACATCCACCTCTCCAGAAGGGGTTGAAGGTTTTTCAGGAGGAGCATTCAATGCCTCTATCGTCACGATAAGTGCGACCTCGGGCATTTTATCTGGGCATTCCAGGGGATCATTCAGTACATTCAGATATCCATCATCGTCTATATCAACCAGATATCTCGTACAATCCTCGAGACCTTGTGTAAAATCGGGATCGCTGACAGGATCCGCCTGGGTGCCGTCATGGCGCCATTCGATGAACGGGACGCCAAGAATGTATCCTGCAGACACCAATTGCACCATATGCCCTGTGGTTTTTGTACCATCCTCATATCTCCAGAACAGCAAGGTAACTGCATGGCCCTTTTGCATTTCACTTAAAATAAAATCGAATTCTATCGTTGTTCCCTGATGATAGGATTTGTGGCCGAATAATTCGTAATCAGAGTCGCCGTGATATCCTTGATGTCTGATTTTTATGATGGGGTCGATCATGTAAGTATATGCTAGAAGCCCATTAACGGCGTCGGAACAATTCGTTCCATCCTGTTGATAGGGGGATATTACTGGTCCTCTATTCATTACAACATCGAGTTGGGCAGGAAGCGATGTATCCGGGAAAGCCCCGATTAGAAGTTGATTCCATCCGGGTTCGAGCTCATGGGAGATCGGGATTTGATACCGGTTTTCCAAATATTGCAGGTTGTTTGCATAGGCTGCAGGGACGCACTGATATCTGGCTGCCTGTACATTTGGATGATCAGGCTGGGAGTGTTCGAAAGATACCCCGAAAATGTCAAATTCGGGATATATAAAATTGCCTTTGGGCGGAGCTGGTGTTCCTTGGATTATAGGGGGTTCATCATCTGCTCCAGCGGCATTATAGACGGCATCAAAAACTGTATAATCTACCAGCGCGCCGCCTGAGAAGCTATCACAAGGGTCTGCGGTGACCTCAATATATATCCATATTTCTCTTATTTCACCGCTGCTCCCCAGATCAAACAATGTCGAGGTTGTTTCGTAGGCGTAATCCTCGATGATAACTAAATTCTGGATAACCCATCCTTGTCTGGTATACCCATTTATATAACCTGATTCAAGCCCGGTTTCCCTTTTCAAAGTTTCAACTTCGACTTCAATTTTGCCAACATCTGAATTAAGAAACAAGCTGCCGTTCCACTCATAATCCACCTGATAGAACGAGATTCCCGAATATCTTGTCGGTGCCGCAGCTCCTGCCGCGGTCTCCGGATTCCATATTGGTAAAAACCCAACAGATAGCATCATTGCTAAAATAAGTATTATACTTAAAATTTTTCCAATTATTGTCCTCATTTTTTATTCCTCCAATAGATTTCGTCTGGGATTTGGGCCAAAGAGAATGTCCAAAAGAGATGAGCATGGTGCTCTCTTTGATCATACATTACTTTGGACTCCCCCCTTGTAACCTAAAATGCGTTTTGGGCTTATAATATTTGTTGTGGATAATATTCATATGAGGAAGATTTAAGGAAGCGAAGGTGGTTTTCGAGAGTGTGCTTGAATATATTGCTAGGAAGTTTTAATATCATATAAATTATTAATGATTATCGTCAATCAAGTTTAACGATATGCACCAAAATCGTTAAATATCTTTAACGATATATGGGGGTTATATGAATGAAAGAATCGAAAAGGTAATAAGAGGTTATTGGGAATCCGAACTTCCGGAAGTGAAGGAAAGAGAGTTGAATCCGCATTTAAAGGAACGATTAATAACCGATATTGTAGGTCCGAGAAGAGCAGGTAAGACCTATCTGATGTTCTTGATAATAAAGAATTTACCCAAGAAATCAACAATTTACATTAATTTCGAGAACAGAAGGCTTCTACCGTTAAAAGAGGAATATTTTAACGATATTGTGGGATTTGTACATGCTGAGCAACTGCTTAAAAAAAATAAAAAGATATACCTATTCTTAGATGAGGTTCAGAGGATAGCTGGCTGGGAAAGGTATGTTAGAAGTATATTTGATGAGTTCAAAGGCAAGATAAAGATTTTTGTCAGCGGGTCATCAGCAAATCTTTTAAGCCGAGATTATGCCCGTTTATTGACAGGAAGGCATCTTACCACTGTTGTTCTTCCATTGAGTTTCAAGGAGTTCCTGGCATTCAAAGGATTGAAGATAAAAGGTAGAATAGCCACTGAAAAGGAAGAATCACTGATAAAAAAATGTTTGAGTGATTATATGACCTATGGGGGGTTCCCTGAGGTGGTCCTCGGAAAACAAAAAGACAGCATGCTCTCCCAACTCTTCACAGATATCGTTTCGAGGGACATCCTATCAAAAGCCGAGATCCGGAATGAAAATGTCATGGAGGAACTTTCAAATTATTGTGCTGCTAATGTATCCAACTTACTTTCCTTTGGGAAGATGACACGATATTTCAAGAGCCGGGGTATAAAGATCTCAACACCTACTTTGATTACGTATTTCAAATATATGAAGAACGCGTTTTTGTTCTTTGATAACACAATTTTTTCATACAAGATCAAGGATCAGATGCAATATCCAAGAAAAATATATTGTATTGATAACGGTTTTGCTAACCTCGCAGGAACTGAGGATCTTGGAAGAATTTGTGAAAATACCGTTGCTGTTGAATTGTTAAGAAGGCAGGCTAATACATATTACTGGAGGTCCCGTACCGGAGAAGAGGTGGATTTTATAGTAAAAGAAGGACAGAAGTTCAGAGCGATTCAAGTATGTTATGATCCCGAAGCCATGGACACAAGAGAGAGGGAAATAAAAGCACTGGTAAAATGTATGGATGAGTTCGGGTTGAAAGAGGGGGAGGTCATTACATTTGATTATGAAGATGAAGAGATGATCGAAAACAAGAAGATACGCTATACACCGCTTTGGAAATATCTTCTTGGGCGTTCTTAGGTCAGGTGATGGTGGGGTGGTTTTCGAGTCGGTGCTAGTATATAACGCAAAGATATTTTAAAACGATATAATCAACACGGCTACCTGAACTTCTCCCCTGTTAATTTCTCATACAATTCGATATAAAGCTGGCTCACCAGTTGGGTGACATCATCAGGTAAAGGTGGTATATCTGGCTCCTTCTCCCCCTTGCTCCTGGCATCCTCCAATCTCTCTAAGTAGCTTATGCTCCTGTAATGCTGCCTTACGAACTCCTTGCTCATCTCCACGAATTTTCCTTGGTCGTAGCTCTCTAAATCCCAGAAACGATCCTCATCAGCGGTACCGAAGGTATCGATGAGCATCAGGTTTCGCCCGGAATCGAAGCCAAACTCCTTTTTACCATCCACATGGATGAGCCCTCTTTTTCTGACATCCTGGCCTATCCTCTCGTCTATTTTTAGCACAGTCTCCTTTATCTCTTGAAACTCCTCATCAGTCAAACCCGCGATATCTTTAGCCTCGTCTATTGTGAGCTTTCTATCGAATTCCTCCAGCTTGGTGGTGGTTTCGAAGAAGGGCTCGGGCAGTTTTTCTCCGTATTTTGGCTCATGCCCAGTCTCAAATCCGACATACTCAGGCTTTACCTCCCCCTTCTTCAGCCTGTCCATCAAGGACCCGGCAACATAATGCCTGCATATGAACTCCAAAGGAATGAGGTAGTTTTTCGTTTCTGGTGTAATTTTAGCGTAGTCCCTTATCACATCCACCTTTTTGACGCTCATGGAGTTCGGGCCTGTAATACCAACGAAATGCGTGTGCATACCCATGTCTTTTACAAATTCAAACCAATGCGCACTGGTTCTGCATAAAGATTCGCCCTTAAACGGGACCCTTGTAGGAATCACCTTGTCGAAAACAGAGATGTTGTCTGTGAAACTGAACTCCAGTGTGTTCGGACCAACCTCGTAAATCTCCTTCACCTTGCCCTTTTTCAGGAATTTTTTAGCCATAGGACCCTCTCCCTCAGGTTTTTGGTTCTGAGAATAGTCTTTAAAAGTATAAACAGGGATTCCATTATAGCATTCCAATTACGCTGATGATTTATAGCTTGAGTTATTTGTTCC
>CBDUXN010000204.1:0-5889 GCA_965371185.1 uncultured Thermoplasmata archaeon | reverse complement strand
TCATGATTCTGCTTTTGCTCGTTCATTCTCCCCAACCTCGACAAGTTGTTCTATTTCGATGAGCCTTGGCTTTAGCTTCAATTTTGAATTCCTTGTTTTTTTGGCGATCATTTCCTGAACTCTATTAAATCCCTCAATCAGGATTAGGGATTCATGCTGTCCTTTGAATAAAATATCCTCCCATTCCATGTATCCACAGTACACAGGGTTCTTGAGGATCTTGCCAATTGTCCGAGCAGACCAGCAGCCTTTTCTCTTGGTAGAAAACCCTCTTTCCTCCATTTCCTCTGCTATGGCTGTAGTGCTCTTACCGCTCAGGTAAAGAGAAAATATCCTCTTAACTCCCTCTGCCTCCCCGGTGTTAACTTGCAGCTCACCATCCACATAATCGTAACCATAAGGATGAGCAAAACCCAGGATTCCCCCTTCTGTCGATGCCTTCTGCCTCATTCCAACATAAACCCTCTCTCCGATCTGTTCACTCTCAAGCTGCGCGATCCTCTGAATGATATCAACAACGAAGCGACCCATTGCAGTGCTCGTGTCAAGACTTTCCTGCATGCTGGAAAATTCCTTGTCCCATCTTCTTAGATTGTCCATCATCTCCATGAAGTTCTTGCTGTTCCTGTGGATTCGGTCCATCTTCATGACCAATATCATATCCCACTCGTCCTTCTCGGCCATCATCTGCTTATATGCTGGGCGCTTGATGCTCCTCCCAGAATAACCGTCATCCACATACTCCCTGGCCACCCCCCACTCCCTTGCCCTGCAGTAATTCCTCAGCCTCTCAAGCTGAGCGCTCAGCGAATAGCCTTCCTTGGCCTGTTCAGTGGTCGATACTCTAAGATAGACTGCAACTCTCACAAGAAATCCCATCCCTGTGCATCCCATTTTATAGTCCCGAGATATGTCGGACTAATTGTCTGACACTATATGTATTTTAAAGTATTTAATAATGTCGGTTTATATTCTGTCTTTTATGTCTTTCCGCAAGTTCGTGTAATGGGTCGATGTATGACAAAAATTTTTAGTTTAAGCTTGAACATTAATTAATAATCCTATAATCGATAATAGAATTAACAATTTTAGCATTAAGATTTATTGAACGAAAATCAATCCTCCCCAACCAAAAAATACCCGGCCTCGCATTTCATTACCTTAACGCTCTCCTCCTCGACCTTATAACCTTCCGGGATGAGAACTTCAACCGTCTTCAGCGTGTCGGGATCCAAAACCTGGATTTCGTTCTCGGCCCGGGAAACAACCACCATTTCCTTTACGAGTTCATTGCCTCCGATCATCTTCGCCTTATCCAAGTCCTTGATGGCGAATCTTATATCTCTTCCGCTCTCCATTGTCCTGAGGGTAATCCATTCGGAGGACAATTTCCTTACCTGGAAGATCTGTTCATCCAGTTTAACGAAATCTCCAGCCCTGAATTCCAGTAATCGAACTGCATAGGTTGTTCTGTAAACATCCTTCCCGTCCTTTCTTCCCATCAACTTGTGCGATTCTTTTATCTGACCGCCAAATTCCCTAGCAAGCTCCTCTGCAACTGTCCTGCCGAAACTTTTCGAGCCAAAATAAAAGTCAAGGCCGTTGTGTATTTTTTCAACCTTGGTCAAGAAAGCACTTTTATCCTTCCTCTCCCTACTGCCCACCTGTGAATCCACGAACTCCATCGCCCTCTCCAAATCCTCTTCACTCAAACCCTTTCCCGAGCTGCGCAGTTGAACCTTGGCCTCCCAGTAACCGCCTGCCTGCTTGCTGCACTCGGAGCATATCATCCTTTTAATACGTATCTTAGCCTCATGCTCCTCCTCAGCCTTCAAGCTATGCACATCGGCATGAGTCATCACGCCAACAATTATGTTGTTCTCGTCTTCGAATTCCGGAGTCAAATGTAAATCAAAATCTTCCACATCCTGATGAAGAACAGCATTTTCCCTGACAATATCCTCGATAAAATCCTCCTCATCATACTGAACCCAAGACTTCCCCTTCCTCCTTGCGCCGCAGTGACCGCAAATTTCGACATCAATATTCCTGGGAATGGTAACAAAGACATTTTTGGACAAGAAACACTCCCTGCACAGGCCTTTGTACAGTTCCCCTTCCTTGCCGCATTCGACGCAGAACATGTAACAACCCTCAAATCATCTTGGCAATCTGAGCATGGGGCACCCCGTCAATTTCAATAACCCCGTTTTCATCCACCATGCCCAGTTCAGAGGCGATCCTCACAACATCCTCACCAACGAGATTTACTATCGTGGCACTCTTCAACTGCTCAATAAAAAGCTCATGCGAAACCTTTTCCCCGCCGTAAAATGTCTCGGACACGATGAGCTGAAGCTCACCTTCCTCAAAACTCCTTCCAAGCAATTTATCATCACAAGCTGCGAGAATTACTTCCCCTTGTGTATCGTAAACCTTTATCCAAATCATGTCTAAACCTTGGCCTCTCGGTACTTCCCAGTTCTAACTTCGTATATGGTTCCCTCAGTGTGAAGGCGCTTTATAATACTTTCCGCCTTGCTCCTTTCAATACCGCTGGCCTCGGCCTCAATTATGATATCCTCATGCTCCACAGGCTCACCGCTGACGGAGAGGTCCTTTATAATACCTCTTATGGTTTTGAGTCTCTCCCTCTGCGATTGGCTCGTGCCTGTGACGATAATATCTATGTCGAACCTGCCCTCCTCACCAGCCACCTTCTTGAGATAGTACTCCACGATTCTTATGGCTCTTCTTGCATCATCCTCAGTAACCCTGTCGCTCAATCGAACCTTTGCACTTGCCTCGGAAAGCCGAATAAAAGCCTCAAGCTGTCTTGCCGTGATCGGCACAGACGCGCCTTCAGGCTCACCCTGCTTTCTTAAGCTCGTATAGTAGTCTCGCAGGACATCACTGGCTTCCTTTGTCATCACAGGAAATATCCTTTTTGCATACGCTATGTATTTTCTGAAGAAGTCCCTGTCAAGGTAAGGCTCAATGTAGGCGGGACTCTCACCCTCCTCCTCGATTATCTCCTCCCCGGTCTCCTTCTTATGCTTTTCCCTACCTCCTATGGTGTGGCTTCTGAGGATATGCTCTGCGATCAGTAAATCCTTCTCGGATTCTGGTACATCCGTAATTGCAAAAATAAGATCGAATCTCGAAAGAAGGGCAACAGGTATGTTTATCTGCTGTGCTAGATATTGTGTCGTATCAAACCTGCCGTACTTTGGATTCGCAGCGCCAAGCACAGCGCATCTAGATTGAAGAGTGGCAGTTATACCTGCCTTGGCTATGCTGATTCTCTGCTGCTCCATTGCCTCGTGCATGCTGCTCCTGTCCTGAGGACTCATCTTGTCGAGCTCATCAACGCACGCTACGCCTTTATCTGCCAGCACCAAGACACCTGCTTCCAAAGTCCACCTTCCCTCCCCGAATTCGTCCTTGACAGCAGCCGCGGTCAATCCAGCGGCACTCGATGCCTTCCCCGAAGCATAGATGCCCCGTGGAGCGAGTTCTGAGATGTAACGGAGCAGCTGAGATTTGGCGGTACCGGGATCCCCCACCAAGAATATGTGTATATCGCCCCTGATATGCGTTCCGTCAGGCATGATTTTTTGAACGCCGCCAAAAAGCTGCAAAGCCAAGGCCTCCTTCTCATAGTTCATGCCGTAGATCGTCGGGGAAATGGAGGCGGTGATCTTTCTATAAACATCAGGGTCCTTGCTCAGCTCCATTATCCTCTCCTCATCTTCCAGGGATATCGGCACCTCTTCGAACTCATGCTCTTCGAGCTCGATGCTGTTGATATCTATGAATATCTCGAAAAGCGTGGATTTAACAGGATAGGTCTTCTTCTGGACACTGCGCAGCGAGCCATTGATAATAATTCTATCACCAGGTGAGATTCTTCCTGTCAGATCGTCTTCAGTATACGCAACGAGCCTCTGGGGCTGCGCTCCCCCTCTCAGACCCTCGGGGGATTCCTGAAGCTCGATCTTCTGCGTATCGATGTAAGTTGAGATGTCGTTCAAGAGCTTGAATTTGGTGGATGCAGCCGTTCTTCCGCACCCGGCCTGCTCCTTGTAGCATTCTAAAGGCTCCTTGAAGATCAGTCCGTCCTGCGCCTCCTTTATAATGGCACTGCAGCGCTTGCATTCGAACACCGCGTCGACCATTCTAGGTCTGACCTCAGTGGCCTTTCTAACCAATCCTTCTACAGCAATGAACTTGCCAAGATGTTTGCTCCTCAGATCCCTGATCTCGATCCTAGAATCATGTGGAATGTTCTTGACCCTGAGGTGTATGCTCACCTTTTTCTCAGGGGGCGTGAGATTTCCTATGACCCTCTCAGCGATGTAGATGGATTTGTACGACCTGTTGAGAAAATACTCTGCCAACTCAAAATCAAATTCCTCGATCTCAGAGTAGAACACGTTCAGGCTCTTCTCCTCTGGGTAAAGGTCAGCGATCTCCGTGATCCTGTGCCTGTACTTTGGATCGGTGAAGAATTCCTCCCATTTGGCGGCAATATCCTCGTCCTTCAGTTCTTTAACGATGGGCTCCCCCCCTTTTTGGAAACCGTAAGGCGCATCCCATTTTTTTGGAATCAATGACTCCAAACCTCGGCAGGTATCGTGGTTCAAACATCATACCGTTTCAAACGTTTTGTGATGTATTGCATATAAATATAAGAGGAGGAGTTGAGTGAAACTATTCCCCTCTTTTTTTACCTCCGCCCCCAAGTTGCGCCCTGAAATACAACGCTGAGGTTTTCAATATTGTTGGATAGAGATGGTGCAAAAAACCGTCTAAAAATGTTTTGAATATTTGTTGCCAGCATCTTGTAAACATGTTTCTAGACAGTTTTCCTTGCCTCAGAAATGGTAATGATTTTCGAGGTTATAAATCATGCGTGACATTGCTTGTATATCTTTTACCAATATGTTCTAGCATGTCATTCATTATTCGTTTTTTACCTACCTTTCCCAAGTTTATGAGACTTTATGTTTTGGGCTTTATATACCCCTGATTTCATTTGCGATTTTTTCTGCAGCAGCCCTTGGGTCCTCTGCTTGATATATGCTTCTTCCCACGATCACATAATCTGCTCCTGCCTTGATGGCCTGTGCCGCACTGCCTCCCTGGGCACCCACACCCGGGGTTAGGACTTTCAATTCCCCAACTAGTCCTTTAATGTACGAAATTCTCTCAGGTCTTGTTGCAGGTGCGATCACACCTGATGCTCCAACCTCAACTGCAAGCATAGCCAAGTTCTCGGATAGAGGCTGAAAGAATTCCGCACCGCCAGGATGGCTCATCTCGACCACCACAAAAACGTCCTTGCCTTGAGCTGCCTTCACACAGGCTTCAAGGGAATCCCTGCCAACAAAGCCGTGCACTATTACACCCTGCGCACCTTTTTCAATTGCCCTTTCCACGATAAGCCTGTTCGTGTTCGGGATGTCAGCCACTTTGAAGTCGCAGATCACCTCTGCAAGTCCTGCTATCTTGGAGACAATATCCATCCCAGAACCAAGGACTAGAGGGTAACCCACCTTGATGGCATCAACGATATCTTTAACAGATTCTGAGATAGAAAGCGCCTTCTCTTCTTCTGTTACGTCAAGGGCTAAAATCAATCCGCTTTCCTGTTTCATGGGAAATGCACCTCGCAGTTGGCAGGGTATGGTGTTGGAGTGTCTATTAGTTTTTGGTGAGAAGAGGAAAACGGCCTGAACCCATTGGCTGAAGATGCAAATGCTGACTCGGACATGGATGGAGTTGCTAAAATAAAGGAATATAGAGAAGGCACTGATCCTTTCCATCGAAAATTTTATCTTTATCTGAATACCCCGCAGCTTGCTGCGGTTGGGATAGTAAGGTATA
>CBDUXN010000203.1:0-5918 GCA_965371185.1 uncultured Thermoplasmata archaeon | reverse complement strand
CCCTCCAACCGCATCCTATTTAAATCCACAATGTTTTACACCCTAAAAAGGGGGAATGATTGAAATGGAAACAGAACTGGTTAAGGTTGAGATGCCACCAGATTCTAACATTGTCATAGGCCAGACGCACTTCATAAAGACAGCTGAAGATCTTTACGAGGCCATGGTGAATTCCGCACCAGGTATAAAATTCGGCATCGCGTTCTGCGAAGCCTCGCAGCATTGTTTGGTGAGGGTCGAGGGCAACGACGAGGAGCTGAAATCCCTGGCTGCGAAGAACGCTGTGAACATCGGTGCAGGGCATACATTCGTGATAATCATGAGGGAAGGCTATCCAATAAATGTTCTACGAGCCATCAAGAATGTGCCTGAGGTGTGTTCCATATTCTGTGCCACAGCCAACGAAGTGGATGTGGTCGTGGCTGAGAACGAGAGGGGCAGAGGAATCTTGGGCGTGATAGACGGTGAGAAACCCAAGGGTATAGAGGATGAAGACCATCGCAAGGAGAGAAAGGATTTCCTGAGAACAATAGGCTACAAGCTATAATATCAGGTTGAAGGTGAGGACCATCGGGATTCTATCGGACAAGGATATCAAGGATTACATAAAGGATGGCAAATTGCTTATCGAACCCTTCTCAGAGGTAAATCTCACCCCAAACGGCTATGATTTGGTTGTAGAGGAGGTTTTGATTCCAGAGTTGGAAAAAGGGTTCAAAGAAGGCGTTGCGGAGATCCCGGGAAAGCAGTGGTTCCTGGTAAGTTCAAAGGAGTACGTAAGGTTCTCCGGCGAGGTCACGGCCCAGCTTTGGATACGCACAACCTATGCCAGAAAGGGAATTCTCGCCTCGTTCGGAAAGGTGGACGCAGGTTTTGAGGGTAACTTGACGCTATCGGCCTTCAACTCCTCTGCAAGTACAGTTGAAATAAAAATTGGCGAGACATTTGCACAGATCGTTTTTGAGAAAATGGAAAGCCTGCCTGAAATGTTGTACGAAAAGCGGTCAGGCACTTACATGCGCCAGAGAGGCGTGACATTGGGAAAAAAATGAATTTTGAGGAAGGCGTATCAAAATGTTATTAAACCAAAATGCCAGAGCAATCCAGCCAGTACTATAAGCATGAAGATTCCCACTATGATCATATTCCTAATGAATTTGACTATGCCCACCACGATCAATATGGCTACGACCGCCAAAAAAGGCAGACACACTAATGCCACATATGGGTCAACTTCCATATTTTATACATAAGAATATACATACTTAACATTTGCTGATATACGCAAGCTGTTATTTTCCTTCGCTTTCTTCGATCTTGTTCATGATGTGGCCTATCCACTTCCCTCCTCGGGCGGAGGCGTCATTAACCTCATTTTCCAATGCATCTCTTCACTTTTAACGCCCTAACCCTATAAAGTCATATAGAGTTTTTGTTTGAGAAGTAAAAAAAAACTTCCTATAAATGGGTTACAACATCACGTACCTTCAACGCAATTCATAGGATATTACTTAAGACACGGACATAATTGGCTTGCCTTAAGCTGGAGATTTCTTGGGAGCATCATCGAACTCTTGAGGCAGGTTATCCATCAAGTGCTTTATCGTCTTCAAATTATCCTCAATGCGTGCAAGTCTGCAATTCATGCAGTTGCAGTCTTTCCATATGTTCTCGGGATTCTCGGTCATCAAGTAGTCAAATCCGTTTTTCATGTATAAAAAAGTTGAGTAACGGCAATCAATACTGATAATCAAGGATAAAACCACTATTTATTGCATTAAACAGCACAATTGTTATAAAGGGGTGACGCAATTAAGGCCACCCGCAATTTGAAAGCATGGTGGTAGAGTGTCAAGAAAACCAGGACGAATGTACAGGCAAATCAGGGGTCAAGCCTATACGAGAAGGGAGTATATGGGCGGCGTTCCTGCATCCAGAATCACTCAGTTCGACCTGGGTAATACAAAGGGCGATTTCCCCCTTATGGTCACTTTAAAAGGGAAGGAATCCTGCCAGATCAGGCACAATGCTCTGGAGGCAGCACGCATTGCTGCTGTGAGACATCTGAATAAGAAAGCTGGCTCATTGAACTATCATTTGAAGATCAGAGTGTATCCAAATGTGGTGCTCAGAGAGAACAAGCAGGCACAAGGGGCAGGAGCTGATAGAATCTCGGATGGCATGCGGCACGCATTTGGGAAAGCTGTCAGCACAGCTGCAAGGGTCAGCTCTGGGCAAAGCCTGATGTCTGTTCGAACCACAAAAGCGCATTTCCTTGTAGCAAAAGAGGCACTGAGAAGGGCGAGCATGAAGCTGCCAACACCTTGCAGGATAGTGGTGGAGAAGGGAGAAGAGCTGGTATCATAGGATGGTTCTTCAAGGGAAAAAACCAAAATTCGACTTTTTACTTTTTAGGGAAAACATTAAAATCGGCCTAGGCATTCTCAGAAATGTAGCAACCTCAGTGATTCAATGAATATTTTGCAGTTGTGCATCCGTTTCCCTCCTGCACCAGGAGGGGCCGAGAAGCATGTGTATCATATCTCAAAGGAGCTCATCGCCAGAGGGCACGAACTAAAGGTTTTCACCTCAGATCTTTACACCGAGGTGCCCTTTGTAAGATTGGAAAACATCGTGCCAAGCTACAATGGCGTGCCCTTATCTAGGTACAAATCCTATTCCCTCCAAGGTGAGATGCATTATGTATTCATTCCTTCGATGTTGAAATCGTTGCTTAAAGAGAAAACAGAAGTAATACATGCCCATTCCTATGGTTACTTTCAAACCAATGCCGCTGCCTTTACGAAGAAACTGAGGTCCTTGCCCCTGGTGTTCACACCGCATTTTCACCCTTCGTGGAGTATGTGGGGTGGAAAAAGAAGAAAGCAGCTCAGAAAAATCTATGACAAACTTTTTGCAAAACCCGTTTTTGGTGCCGCGGACATCATCATATGTCATTCAGAGAACGAGAAGAAACTGTTATCATCGTTCCCGGTTCCTGATGAAAAGATGAGGATCATACCTGCAGGCATCGATTTCCATCGTTTCAAGGTTCTACCCCCTCCAGATAATTTTAGAGATTTTTTCAAAATCTCAGACAGGATAGTACTCTTCGTGGGAAGACTTGCATCAAACAAAGGGCTAGGACATTTAATAGATGCTGCCCCGAAAATTCTAAAGGAGTTCGAGGACAGCACATTCGTGTTCATCGGTGAGGACGAGAGTGAGAGAAAAAAGCTGGAGAAAAAGGCAGAAAAGCTCGGCATTCAGAAGAAGATCCTCTTCACAGGACATGTTACCGATGAGGGGCTGTTAATGAGCGCTTATTCGGCATGCGATGTTTTTGTCCTTCCCTCAGAATACGAGGCCTTTGGACTCGTGCTTTTAGAGGCTATGGCCTGCGAAAAACCATGCATCGCCACGAGAGTTGGAGGGGTGCCGGAGGTCGTTGAGGAAGGTAAGTCAGGACTGCTTGTGGAATACGGAAAACCGGATCAGTTGGCGGATGCGATAATCGAGCTGCTTGGAGACGAGAAGAGGAGAGTGGAGATGGGCAGGGCGGGAAGGGCGAGGGTGGAAAGGAATTTTACCTGGCAGAAAATCGTGGATCAGTTAGAGGAAGTGTACAGGGAGTTATCATAGATTTCACCTAATCGTGGATGTCAATCTATGCCCACCCGCGTGGTCCTCTTATTATATGATGACGAAGCATGGAGCACTTTGCCCCCGCTTCCCACCCTTGCCTACTGCACCGATAGCCAAAAGTGTTTAAAATTGACGATCTCGCCTTTTCCCGAAGAATTTATATATAGAAGAACTATCATATCCCATTGCAAAAATCCTTAGATGTGAAATATACTAAGTTCAATTGGAGGGTTTGAGACATGATGACAGGAACACCTGTGCTGATATTAAAAGAAGGAACTAGGAGAGATAGGGGGAGAGGTGCACAATCGAACAACATCGCCGCTGCAAAAGCCATTGCGGATGCGGTTAGAACGACTCTTGGGCCGAGGGGCATGGACAAGATGCTCGTGGACAGCCTTGGCGATATAGTGATCACGAACGACGGTGCAACGATTTTAAAAGAAATCGACATCGAGCATCCTGCAGCCAAGATGATCGTGGAGATATCCAAGACCCAGGATGACGAATGCGGCGACGGCACCACAACCGCCGTTGTCATGGCAGGAGAGCTTTTGAAGAAGGCTGAAGAGCTGACGGAGATGAATGTTCACGCCACCATCATAGCCAACGGCTACAGGCTTGCCGCAGAGGAAGCGGCAAAGGTGCTTTCTAAGATGAGCATGAGCGTTTCCCCGAACGACAAGGCTATTCTGAGGGACATTGCCAAAACTGCCATGACAGGAAAGAGTATCGGGGCGGGCAAATCCCTATCCGAAATTGCGGTAAAAGCTGTGAGTGCCATAAGCGAGAAGGATGATGGAAAACTCGTTGCAGATATCGACAATATCAAGGTAGAGAAGAAGCACGGCGGCTCCATTTCGGATACAGCTCTTATCGAGGGCATTATCGTGGACAAGGAACGCGCCCACCCAAGGATGCCCATGCAAATAAAGAATGCTAAGGTCGCACTTGTGAATGCTGCACTCGAGGTCAAAAAGACCGAGGTGAGCGCTGAGATAAGAATACATGATGCAGCACAGCTCAACAAATTCCTGGATGAGGAGGAAAGGATGCTCAGGAGCATGGTGGAGAGCGTGAAGAGCTCCGGTGCGAATGTGCTGTTCTGCCAGAAAGGCATCGATGATCTGGCGCAGCACTACCTGGCAAAAGAGGGTATCTACGCGGTTCGAAGGGTTAAAGAATCAGATATGAAGAAGCTGGCAAAGGCCACCAAGGCCAAGATAATCAACAGCCTTAAGGAGCTCACCAAAAAGGAGTTGGGCGATGCAAAGTTGGTCGATGAAAGAAAGGTGGCAGATGATGATATGACTTTCGTTACAGGCTGCAAGAATCCAAAAGCGGTATCCATACTCATCAGGGGCGGCACGGAGCATGTGATAGATGAGGTAGAACGCGCCCTTCACGATGCATTGAAGGTTGTTGCCGTGACAATAGAGGACGGAAAGATAGTACCAGGCGGCGGGGCAACCGAGATAGAGCTTGCAATTCATTTAAAACGTTTCGCCTCCACGGTTGGTGGAAGGGAGCAGCTTGCCATAGAAGCCTTTTCTGAGGCGATGGAGGTTATTCCAAGGGCCTTAGCAGAGAATGCCGGCCTGGATGGAATCGACACGATCATCGATCTGAAAAAGGCCCACGGCGGAAGGGGTAAGAACTGGAACATGGGTATCAATGTGCTCACGGGAAAGGTCTCGGATATGAGTAAGTTGAAGGTGATCGAGCCTTTAAGGGTGAAGACCCAGGCAATGGGATCAGCCACAGAGGTGGCTGTCATGATCTTAAGGATAGACGATGTGATCGCAGCCAGACACACGGCACCTCCACCGATGCCTCCGGGAGGTATGGGAGGACCAGGTGGTGGGATGGGCGGTATGCCTCCGATGATGTGAGGGTGGAATGTTGAAGCCCCATTTGCTCTAAAAAGTTGAGGAATATAGGATAAAATATCTTTCTTTTTCCTTTTTATACTTGGTTAAATTAATTCTGAAATTTTGTGCGAGGATTCCCATTCTATACCCCTATAAAAGTGAATTCGGTCCCACTCGAAGTGGATATTTGATAACCCTCTGTCATCATTAATATGGGATCAAATGCTCCTTCAGGCATTCTCGTGGAGTGCCAACTCCATCGCTGGACACTGATATTATAATAGTTTATCCCCACTGCATCAGGGATGTTGTCGCAGTACCAATCTGCTGTTTGTGAATAGTCCAGTTTCAGTGGTATACCAAAGGTCTCGTATTGGTCGAGATAGCTTGCTGTCCATACAC
>CBDUXN010000202.1:0-6039 GCA_965371185.1 uncultured Thermoplasmata archaeon | reverse complement strand
CGAATATTACAAATCCAGATGCTCCTCCTCTGACTTTCATTATTAATTCCTCTATACCTATTTTTCTATGGTGTGATGAAAGTATTGAGCTATAAGGAAATAGTGGGTTTATTTTTTCTTCATCAATGTAAAAAGTTTGGTCCAATAATTGAATGTTCTGGGATACTAAAAACAATAATCTCTTTCCTCTTTCATAATATTGTTTCATAAGATGTTTTGATAAAAATGTCTTTCCCCATCCCGTTGGAACCTTGATATATCCCATTCTGTTATTAACGAAATATTCATTAATCTTATTGAGGACATTCTGCTTTTCTGGATATAAAGGTGGTAAACAAATACTCTCCATTATTAGTCACGCATCCCTTAGACCGAGCTTTGAACATATCGTTTTCCTATGATAAAAATATTCGGCATCGGCGCATCCATCACCAAACGACAACTCGAAATCCATGATTTACAGCGATTTTGAGGCCTTATTCGGCTAACTCATTAATCACGGCAACTACCAAAGCACCAAATCTTAATACCCTACAACCCATTTAGGAAAGTCTGTAGAAGTGATATCATGTTCCAAGCAAAAATCAAGTCAGAGGTATTGAAGGAAGCTGTTGATGTCTTATCAATAATCACAGATGAGGGGAAGTTCAACCTGACAAAAGATGGCATCAGCACTAAGGTTACAGACCCTGCGCATGTTGCGATGTTAGAACTGACATTGAATAAAAAGGCTTTTGAAGAGTATAAGGTTGATGAATGCACACTTGGCATAGACATCGACAAACTGAAGGATGTGATAAAGTTAGCAGGCCCTGGGGAAACAATAGAAATGCAGCACGATGAGGACAAGAACAGGCTGATACTCAATATCGGGAATATAACGAGGCGGATGGCGTTAATAGACACAGAAGGCATGTCAGAGCCTAAAGTCCCGATTTTAACCCTGCCTGCATTGCTCACTATTAACACAGAGGAGGCGAAGCGTGGCATAAAAGCCTCAGAGCCTGTCTCGGATCACGTGGAATTGAAGGTCTCTCCTGACGGTTTTGAGATGACTGCCAAGGGCGATACTGATACCGTTATCCTCAAACTACACAAGGATTTATTAGAGAAGCTGGATTGCAAAGAAGGTGTCAAAAGCTTGTTCTCTTTGGATTACATTGGTAAGATGATTAAAACGGTCTCAAGCCCCAATATCGGACTGCACTTAGGGAACGACATGCCAATAGATTTGGACTTTGATTTCGCTGATGGCAATGGGCATGTGAGGTATCTGTTGGCGCCGAGGATTGAGAGCGAATAGGATTCATTTTCTGGATAAGTGACAAGCGGTCTACCGATTGTCCACGAAGTGTTTATAGTTCTACTGCTTCGCTTCTTACCCTTTGAGAATATTTTGTATAACGGTTGGCGAGTATCTGAAGTCCAGCCGTTAGGCTGGATTTGGGTGAGAGTGAAGCTCGAACTAGATACACGCGGTTATACGCTGTTGAGTCCATTTAGATCCATCCTTGTAAACATACCTTTATTCTATTTTAAGAAAGTAAAGACATTTATTCTCTCCACACCCATGAAGATACCGATTAGAATGGAAACAAGAAATTTTTTCCCTATGAATTGGCAGATCAACATTGAAGTTCTGTTTCACTACATTGTAGTCTACGAGGGCAGTCCTCACAAAGGCTGTTATGGCCGCGGGTATAACCTCGGGGCCGCACCAAAACGGGCTTATAACCGCGAGGTAAATGTTGGAAAATGGAACGTTCGGTGAACATTCGTCAGCGGTTCTTCGAGAGATGTTATGGTTTTAAATAGTGAATTCACCTTGACCACAATAGAAAAAAGGTATCACAAAGTGCATTTATAGGTAGGCAAGTGCATGGACACGACGGTGCTGGTACTAGGAGACAGTTCGGACTGGGACTCATACGACAAATTTTGTGACCAGGTCCAGAAACACCGCTCGAATAAATTCGAATGGATCATCGCCACTTACGACCAGCTCGAACAAAATCGACTGCCTCCGATCGAGAGCGATTCCATCTTGATATACCTTTTCTTTCCATTCAAATACTGGGACGATAACATCGAATACGAGGACTATGATGGTTTATATGGGAACGTGGAATTCTATAACAAGTTCAGGTCGTTTTGGTCAGAGATACATCGAACACTGAAGGACTTCTACAATGAGAAGGACATTCGTTACGTGAACCATCCTTTGAAGATAGCCATCGATCGGGACAAGGAGTTCACAAAGGAAATCTTGAACAAGGTGGGCGTGAAGGTCCCTCGTTCCTTCTACAGTAGGGATCACAGGGATATTCTGAGATTGGTCAACGATGAAGACAAAAAATTGTTCCTTAAGGTCAGATATGGCTCCATGGGCAAGGGTATCACATACATGGAAAAGGGAAACTGGAAGACGAATTTCAGATTCGGAAGGCGGGGAATTATAAGCCCGCACACCGATTACGGTTGGAGTTTCATAGATATAACCGAAAATATCGACTTTCTAAAAGAGCTTTTGACTTGGGATATCATAATCGAGGAGGCAATCGGTTCTTATAGGATAGACGACCAAAAATTCGATCTGAGACTCTACACCCTTTTCGACGACGTATTATACATATATCCCCGAACGAACGATAAGGCAGCCATCACAACGAACATCTCACAGGGTGCAAAGGGAAGAACATCACGATTCCTTAAGAAGATACCGAGAAAGGCCATCGATAAGGCCATCAGAAGTGCCGTCAAGACGATAAAGGCGGTGGATGTGAATTTTGCAGGTGTGGATCTGATGGTAGGTGAGGATCTGAATGTGTACGTCATCGAACTTAATGCGTTCCCGGGATTCCCTAAGGTGAAACGATTCAATCTCTCGAAGAGGATCATCAATAGAATCGAGGAACGAAGATGGGGCTAGATATCTTGTTGAAGAAAGAGAGCGGATACTTTTTTCTATGGTTCAAAGGACTCAATTGCGTATAACTCATTCATATCCGAATATGATTCATCTATCTTCCATTTTGGGGGATTTAGGCGAACATGGTTCGGATATATTTACCATATACGCATTGAGTTGCGGATATAAGTCTGTTCTGGGAGTATATACGCAGTGGATTGTACCTAAACCTATTTTGGATGATTGTCCCCTACAATATTTTAACTACGTTTCAAAAAGCAAAATAATTCAATTACGCTTAGTGACAATCGCTACTCCGATTGTCTACACTCGATAGTTACCCCTAATCTAGTAGTATTTGCTCAAAAAATGGATTCACCCAACTCCCCGAGTCGGTTATATATACTTATGAAACCTATTATTCGCCAATGAAAAATCTTGATCCATTAAATCATCTCATGAACAACAGATGCTATATTATATTAACAGGCCTTAGTTCTTAAGGGCGGGGTTTATAAGCTGATATAAGCTTATATAAGATAATATAAGTACGTGACTTAGAAATGGCATATCAACAGATAGGATCGCCATTTCCGAGGCCTGCGTCCGTTTGATAGTAAAAGGAGGGGATTGTCGATTGAAATTACGAGTTAATCAATATTCATAGGAAAATCTTCTTTTAATTCTTCATTTTTAATTTCCTCGTAAGGCGGTATTGAAAATCTAACTTCTTTTGATTTCTTCCAGAAATGATAGATGATAAGAAAAGTGCCGATTGCGATAAAGATAACAGCTGAAAGTAAAATAGTAAGTTTAATTATCTCGGCATTATCAAGGAAAAATTTGTTGTATGTCTCTTCAGGAAAAGGGCTTTTCTCTTCCAATTCTCTCAAGCTAATTTGGGCTTCTTCCATCCTTATAGCCCAGTAATATATATATGCCAAAAAACCGCCAGTAAAAAATGATAATACACCCATTAATAAAAATCTCTTTTCATAATATTTTTGTTTCGAGATATAAAATAAGCTAAAGAATATTATTATAGAACCACAAATCATCATTATAAATAGCATCTCAGGAAATGGCTCAGGAAGTGGTCTTGGCGGAAATATGAGTAATCCAATCCCGATAGTTAATAGAAAAAAACCAATCGTAAAGTAAATACTAATGGCTTTATATATTTTCTTAGGATATATTGCATTTTGCTTTGATTCTTTTATGATATGAAGTCCTCCTTACATCAATCATATTGTCTTCTCAGATTAAAAAGATTGCTAATTGAGGTATTTATTTAATCTCTACATCTATGAAACACATGTACCCGTTCATCTTTCGACTTAGGCTTGACCTTATTCCCATTTTGAGAGTAAGTAGCCCAATCTATCAAACCTCCCCGTATCTTTTCTAATAGTGTAGTTCGTTTGGTAGCTCATCAATTATCTCAAAAAAAGACAATCCCCTCCTCTTTTTAAGCGTGCCGAGCAGGCGGGGACGGGCCAGCGCAGGCACAAGATGGTGTGGGGAGGAAGAAGGTAAGAGCAAAGGACGCAGGCCTCCGTGGAAGCTCCGGGCGAGTGAGCGCATAAATATACCCGGCGAACGAGGCTTGCGACCAAAGGGAGCAATTCTTAGCGGTTGTTAGCGTTTACCAACGAAGCGCAGAACGGCAGTGGCAAAACCTTTATGTCCACAGGACAATAATGGTTTTAGGGCTGGGGCTTGAAATGGGATATTGGCAATTACAAACCCCATTTCCAGGCCAAAGGCCGTATTTCAGTAAAAGGAAAGGGAGAAGTTTGTTTTAATTTTTCTTCTTTTAATGGGCAATTGGACTTTGAAAAGTAAAATATTGCAGATAGTCAGTGTATCCACAGTACACTACGCATATACCTCCAAAACGGATTAATATCCGTATGTTAATGCAGATATAAGGAGGTATACGCAATTGGTCGCCAAAAAGGAGGTGGAAGAATGGGTAGTAATGTAGAAGATATGAAGGCCGAGAGGAATGTCTTAGGTTTGATAGATACTCTAAAGGCTCAAGATTGGCTAACTCGACGGGACGCTGTAAAAGCTCTTGGAGAGCTAAGGGATCCAAGAGCGGTAGAACCTATTATTCAGACCCTTAGAGAAGCTGAACATAATCTCGGCCGTGAAGATTTTGACTTTCAACTGCACTTTGAAAAGGTAGTAGCATCCGCTCTCGGGAAGATAGGAGAACCAGCTGTCAAGCCACTCATTCAAACTTTAAGGGACGAGGGGCCCTACGCCACTGTTCATGCTCTTAAAAGTATAGGAAGTCCAGCAGTTCAACCTCTCATTCAGTGTTTAGAGGATAAGAATGCTACTGTTAAAGTTCGAAGACATGCATCTTATGCTCTTGGAAAGATAGAAGATCCAAGGGGAGTTGAACCACTTATTCAGGCTCTGAAGGATGAAGATACGATTGTTCGTAAAAATGCAATTACATACCTTGGAGAAATGGGCGTTTTGAGGACGGTAGAGCCGCTTATTCAGGCTTTGAAGGACGTTGATGGGGATATTCGAGCTTCAGCAGCAAATGCTCTTGGACAAATAGGAGATGAAAGAGCAATAAAACCTCTTATTCAGGTTATGAGGAACGATAAATCAGAGTTTGTTCGAAAGGATGCATCTTTGGCTTTAACGATGATTGAGAAAAAAAAGAAAAATTGGTAATGATAAGCGACCAACAAAGTATAATAATCGTGCATCTGGCTTCACTTAGTTTCACCCAAAATTTGCTCCTATCGGTTGCAAACTTTGGATAACCACCAGCCGGTATATGAAATTGGTCGCATAAAGAGGTGTAAATATGGGGATATTTGGTCCACCAAATTTTGAAAAATTAATAAAAAAGAAAAATGTTAGGAAGCTAATAAGGCTTTTGGAGAGTTTTGATAATGAAGTTCGAATGAAAGCAGCAAAGGCTCTTGGAAAGATAGGGGATGAAAGGGCAGTAGATCCACTCATTCAGACTCTGAAGGATAGAAATAGAGATATACGAAAATATGCAGCAGGTGCTCTTGGTGAAATAGGGGATAGGAAAGCGGTGGACCCTCTCATTCAAAGTTTAATGGATAAAGATTCAAATGTTCAAAAAAATGCAGTTG
>CBDUXN010000201.1:0-6043 GCA_965371185.1 uncultured Thermoplasmata archaeon | reverse complement strand
GATCAACTCGGTATACCGCCAGTCCGTTTACGGGCTGGTAGTTTACTCCCGTAGAAAAAACCCAAAATCCTCGCATTGCTCATAATATCCGCCCGGCTCCGCCCCAAATTCAACCACCCCGAAGGGCCCGCAAAACCCACCCCACCACCCGCAGATGGCATGCCAAATATGGGCATTATCCCACAAAATCAGTTTCCAAATTCGAGTGGTATCCCCATTTAGCATTTGCACCGAAGAATTTAAATATGGTGAAAATCATTACTTAACGTAGTGAAAAAGTGGTGCATAAATATAATATAGAAACTTGCGAACTTGAAGTGAGCAAGCACTTCAGGAATACCTGGATGAAAAAATGGGATTGGGATTATGAAGATCTACGAGATGCCATTAAAAATGCATACAAAACAAAAAAGCTCGGGAAAAAGAAATATGAGATCTTTATTAGAAAAAAAGGAGAAAAGAAGATCGTTGTAGTATATTACTGGGAGTTTGAAACTCTTTTTGCAATAACCGGAGGTGAAGGATAACATGAAAGAAATAAAATGTCCCGTATGTGAAAAGGGCAAATTGGTACCTGTCGAGGATATAGTATCCGAAGTAGAGGGGTATTTCTTTATTGAAAAAGGAGATAGATGCACATCATGCGGAGAGGAGTTTATACCTGAGGAAGAGGGCCAGAAGATGATCAAGATTGCCAGAAGAATGAAGATTTGGGGTAAACCTCTGAAATTATACAGGAAATTGTCGAAAAGCGGAAGAGGAACCGTCCTAAGAATCCCGTCCGATCTGGAAAAAAATCTTAATATAAAAGGGGATGAGATCGTAATTATATCAAAAGTGGGAAAAAACAAGATATTGATTGAAATAGAATCTGCAGGTTAATTGAGTGGTTTAAAAACACTTTGAAGAATAAACATTGCTCTCTTTTTTAATGAATATATTAAGGAATATCATCTATTAACAACCAATAGTTATCTCCATTTCACAAAGGGCTCCGCCCTTTTAATCCCGTAGAAAAAATCCAAAAAATATCGCATTGCTCATAATATCCGCCCGGCTCCGCCCCAAATTCAACCATCCCGAAGGGCCCGCAAAACCCACCCCTTTCTGGGTGAGCTCAACCCCCCCATCTCACGAAGATCGTAACTCCACCTCAATTAGTACCACACATATCCAGTCTGATCCGTTAAAAACCCCCATTTTCCAGCTCCTTTTAGACTTATAGCCAGGTACTCAAAAACCCTCAATGACAGCTCACTCCACCATCTCACGCAAATTGTATACGAAACCCGTGAGATGGATTGTATACGATATTCGTGAGATATCGCACGGAAATTGTATATGAAATCCGGGCGTTAGAAGATTAAGAAATTCAGAGAAAGTATGGCTTGACCGAGCGTGCAGGTGACATTGTGCCATAATAAATGGCACGGTGTGCGTGCTCTCGGAGAGAGCACTAGCAACCCGAGTTTTAAAATATGCTTACGGATTACGTAGGAAGCTTATTATATAATAACTTACTTTATAGTAACTTATAAATCTATAAGGTGTCGACTTGAAATTCTACGATCGGGAAAAAGAGTTGGATTACCTGGACAAGGTTTACAAAGCAGCAAAAAAGAGATCGCAGATGCTTGTTCTGTTCGGAAGGCGTAGGATAGGGAAAACCAGTCTCATCGAAGAATACCTCAAAGGAAAAAGAGGCATAAATTTTTTTGTGGAGGTAAAGGATGAGAAGTTGATTTTAGAGGGGCTGGAACGGGTGGTATCCAGTTTGAAGCCGAAACTTACCCCGGTATTCAAGGATTTTGATGACTTTTTTGAATATTTGTTCAACTACATAGGACAACAAAGGGAACCTTTTATCTTCGCATTCGACGAGATTCAAAATTTCCATCGAACTGTTCCAGGATTCTATTCTAAAATGCAGAAGTACTGGGATAAGTATTCCGACAGTCCTGGAATAATGATGATATGTATCGGCTCTTACATAGGAATGATGAAAAAGATATTTACTGATGCAAAAGAACCGTTGTTTGGTAGGGCGGAACATACAATTAATCTAAAGAAGTTCAACTTCAGGGATACAGCAAATATTCTCCAAGACAAAGGAATTGAGGATGCAAAGAGGATAGTTGAATTATATGGGATATTGGATGGAATACCTAAATATCTCAGGTATTTGGATATATTCTGGAAGGGGGAAACTTGGGAGTTCATAGAGGAACTTTTCTATGCAGATATAGCTCCTTTACGGGAGGAAGGAAAAAATGTACTTATGCAAGAATTCGGTTCGGTAAATGCGGCATATTTTTCCATATTGGAAGCAATTGCCAGAGGGAAGGCCACACCGAGAGTAATTGCAGATAAAACAGGTTTGAATGTAAATACAGTGAACAAATACCTCCACGATCTAACTACATATTACGAAATCACAGAAAGAAGATACCCAATAACTGAAGACCCATTTAAATCAAGAAACGTGCGCTATTTCTTAAAAGATAATTTCTATCGTTTTTGGTTCCGTTTCGTGCATTTTAATCCGGGGGATTTGGAAGGGGTCAAAACAGAATTTGATAATTATCTATCTGGCATATTTGAAGATATCTGTATAGATTTAATAAAAAGCGATTACAAATACAAAAAAGTAGGTAAGTGGTGGTCTAGAACGGAAGAAGTGGATATTCTTGCAACAGATAAAAATACTGCATTAATTGGAGAGTGCAAGTGGACTAATAAAAAAATGGATGTGAGAGATTTATACAGATTAAAAGAGAAATCCACAAAAATCTCGATAAAGAACGTTAAATTCAAATCTGCATTATTCTCTAAAAGTGGATTTACTGAGAGATTGAAGAGTATAGCCTCTGAAGAAAATGTAATATTATATGATTTGGAGGAAATTGTCTCAGGTTCAAGCAATGGAATATGACCAAAATATCCAACCCATAACTATTTTTCTTATACACATTCACAAAGGGTTCCGCCCTTTTATTGTCAAAGACAAAACGTTTTATGCATATATCTGAGTCTTTGACTAGAAGTGGCTGACATAATGATGCATTTAGAAAGCCATGTCTGCCACGGTAAGCCCGCCTCAAAAACATCACATTGCTCATAATATCCGCCCGCAAAAACCCACCCCCTTTCTGGGTGAGCTCAACCCACCCCATCTCACGAAGATCGTAACTCCACCTCACAAAATCGGCCTACCTACCCCCTGAGCTCAGCCAAAAAACCCAAATTTCACGGGATTCTCAAGGGTGGTGCCAGAGTCCTAAAATCACAATTGTATATCCCTCATTTCATCTCACGCAGATTGTATACGAAATCCGTGAGATAAAACCCAAAAACCATTTACAATATCCGTGAGATGGCCTTAAAATCCTTTACGAAATGCGTGAGATGGATCGTATACGATATTCGTGAGATATCGCACGAAAACTGTATACCAAATCCGGGTGGTAACACCCGAATATCGTTTCCCAAATCCGAGTGGTGAGACCCTTAAAATGTCTGGAAAATAACAAGGTTTTAAAATTTGATTGATGTTCGGAAAACCAAAACATTCATTAACTGCATAAAAGGCATCATTCTTGATGAAAAACCTCCAACTTCCATCCAGTATCCCTGTTTCACCCACTTTCTTTAGGAGGGTCAGCCCTAACGAGCCTTCCTGATCCTAATTCCCACTTGTAATCCTTAAGTTCACTGTTACTTATGAGGATCATCTCCCCTACAGCGAACCGCTTCCCGGAAATCCATGACTTGAACTTCTTCTTGACGAGGTACAGGTGGGCATCGCCCTCGATATCAGCCTCCTCCTCTGTAGGGCGGCTCAGTTCCAGGCTGCGGTACTGTGTGTAGTTGCCACTAAAGCAGCGCAGTTTCCCACCGCACAGGTAGAATATTCGGTTGGTTACGGCATCCAGGAAATAGCGGTCGTGGGAAGCAATGATCACAGTGCCCTTATAAGATATCAAGGCCGTCTCTACAATCTGGCGCGAAGGGATGTCTAGGTGGTTGGTGGGTTCGTCCAGGAGGAGGAGGTTGTAGGGGGAGACAACAAGCTTTAGAATTGCAAGACGCGCCCGCTCGCCACCGGAAAGGGTCTCGACCTTGTTGTAGACCATGTCGCCCTTGAACATAAAGCGTCCAAGGAGCGCTTTTGCATCGTTTTCGTGGAGGTTGTCAATCATGGTCGAAAGCTCCTGGATGAGGTTCTTGTCAGGATCTAAAGAGAGATGACCCTGGTCGAAGTAGCCGATCTTGAGCACTCGGCTCAGGAACAGCTTACCCGAGTCCTTTGGCTCCAGGTTTACAAGCATGCGCAGGAGAGTGGTCTTTCCCCCACCGTTGGGTCCGATGAGACCTATACGGTCTCCGGCCTCCACTTCGAAAGAAGCGTCTTTGAGGAGCACCTGGTCCCCGAAACGCTTGTTGAGCTCGCTGGCCTGGGCCATTATGTGCCCCCCGAACTCGGTCTCTCCGAACGTAAAACTTATAACCTTCTTTTCCAGCAGGGGATCTGGGGGGGCACGGATGCGTTTCATGCGCCTGAGCTTGGATCGTATCTGGGCATCGAAACGGTTGCGCGCCTTCATCTTTGTGATAATCTGCGTGGTGCGTTTTGATTCCCACTGGAATTTGGTACGCTCCTTGCGCTGGAGTGTCTCAAGTTCCTCCTTGAGTACGAGATAGTCAGTGAAGTCCCCGCCGTAGACTAAAAGATGCGAGTCTATGAGCTCGAAGATGCGGGTCACTGTGTCGTCAAGGAGATATCTGTCATGGGAGGTAATAATGATCGTTCCAGAAAAATCGCAGATAAAGTCCTCTAAATGCTCTATCGAAGCTATATCCAGGTGATTGGTGGGTTCGTCAAGGAGCAACAGGTCAAGACTACCGGAGATTGCCATGAGCTTTGCCAGGGCCACCTTGCGACGTTCACCGCCGCTTAGGTCCCTCACCCTCTTGTTCAGATCCAGATGGCCAAAGGCCAAATCATTGAGGGATTCCATGGCACGATCTCGGAAGGTGACAGAATCAAAGCGCGCCATTTCCTCCTGCAGGGCGTTATAGCGTGCCAGTTCCTCATCATTGATGTCCGGATCGACCAACCTTTCGTTGAAGCGATCCAGCTCCTCCCTTATCTCGTCCAAGTAATCGGTTGTGCTCAGCTCTTGGTGGATGGTGCGGGGGCTGTCCGGTGTTTGGTACTGTGAGAGCATGCCTATTCGCAGACCAGTGCGGATGGATAGCTCTCCCATGTCTATGCCCTCCTTATGTAGAAGGATATGAAAGAGCGTGGATTTACCGGTACCGTTCCTCCCCACCAGTCCGATCCGGTCCCCTTCGCTGACCTCGAAGGTGACATTTCTTAGCAGGTGCAGTCCTCCGAAGGACTTGGATATCTCTCTTGCCGAGATTATAGTAGGCATCTAGGTGCTGTAATGTGGGGAGGGGGATAAGGGTTTTTTGCCACCTGGTCCTTCCCCAAACGAGGCAACTGGGCTTCCGAGATGTTTAAAAAAATCAGTGGCAGTGCAAGTCTACTCCGTATGGGCCTAAAAATTTACGGAATTGTTGGGATGGCAAATTGTTTGGTAAGAGGAATTTAGAAAGCGAAAATACAACATCAAATATAAATTCCTCTAATATTAAGAAGTCCATGGAATCCAATTTTTTGATGATCATGCATGAACATCTTTTCGTATTCCGTAAGCCAGCCAAGAACAAGAAATTAAAAAGATTAAAAGAAAGCATGTACTAATTCTTTATCATTTCTCGATTCCAAACCACTGGAGCTTTTACAATTAGAAACAAGCACTCAGTTCCAGGGATTAACAAAACAGGCCTTTCGTTTCCAAGGTGATCTTCAAAATACATCCGACATAGCAAAAGCTTTTAAGTAATATTTCTGATACTGGTCAATTTAACATCGATAATATGTTTATTTATTTGTTAAAATATTAAATTTTTTATAACATTTTATCTTTATCTGAATACCCCGCAGCTTGCTGCGGTTGGGATGGTAAGGTATATG
>CBDUXN010000200.1:0-6108 GCA_965371185.1 uncultured Thermoplasmata archaeon | reverse complement strand
GAGGGAATTGAATTAATCGATTATGACACTGCTGTGAATATCATAATGGAAAGATACGACAAGGTGGTTTCGCTTTAGGGAGGAATGGGATGACAAGGGAGCTCACGATTCTGTTGATGTCTGGGCCTATGAAGAGCATGGAGCCAAATGCGGCATTAAAATTGGCGAACGCAGCCTTAGATAAAGGTTACGGGGTGAACATATTCTGCTATGGCGAAGGCGTACTATCGATCAAAGAAGGCCAAGCGCCAAAGCGTTTCCCGAATGTCGGAAAGGAAATCGCCGCGCTTGCAGAGCGGGGAGCGAGGATCGCCGTGTGTGAAACATGCTCCATTGCCAGAGGTCTGCACCCTGGACAGGAAATCGAAGGCACGAAAATCGGCAGTCTGACCAAGGATTTTGTGGAGTTCTTAGACGGAAGTGATAAACTGATAACGCTTACCAGGTGATTAGATGGTCAGTTCAATTTGCGTTTTGATAAGGAAGGCACCCTACGGAACTGAAGATGCCTTTGCAGGTTTCAAACTGGGTTTGGCGACCATAGCAAACGGCATGGAAACAAAGGTTATACTCATGGATGATGGAGTGCTCGCCGCATTGAAAGATCAAAATCCTGAAAAAATCGGCATGCCCTCCATTTTGGACGCGATAGAGGACCTAATCAGTCTTGATGTGAACATAACTTGTGTTGAGGAGCATTTGAAAGCCAGGGATGTTCAAAAAGAGGAGCTGATCGGAGACATTAAATTTATCCGTGAAGAGGAGATATCGGACTTGATCTTGGGCTGCGATGCTGTAACTGCTTTTTAACATTGTAATATCCTATTAGCAAACTACCAAAAATTTTTACTACTTAGTCTCGGTATCCATGCGATGGAATGAGCGAGATCGATGTCATTTCAGCAGTGCTCTTGGGCATGTTTCAGGGTGTGACGGAGTGGCTGCCAATAAGCAGCTCTGGTCAGACCGTAATTCCCATGGTTAATGCACTTGATATCGATGCAGGGACAGCCCTTTCCTTCGCTTTTTACTTACATTTCGGAACGCTCATGGCAGTGCTGCTCAAGTTAAGAGGTGACGTGAAGCACATAATCGTTCGCCTGCCGAAATACAAAGAGGACAAGATGGTGCAGTTCATCGTCATCTCCACAGTTGCCACAGCCATTGTGGGCATACCGGTTTACCTTTTCCTTAGGGGTGCTTTGGAGGGAGGGGCAGGTGGAGAGATCGTTACAGTCCTAGTGGGCCTGTTTCTTGTGATCACCGGTATCATCATATACATATCCAAAAAGAAGTTCGGCAACAGAGCTTTAAAGGACTCCAATGCAAAGGACTCGTTGCTGGCTGGAATAGTGCAGGGCTTTGCCGTGATTCCTGATATATCGCGCTCAGGCGTGACCGTTGCAGCTTTGATAGGAAATAGGTTCAAGCAGGAAGAGGCGCTTCATCTATCATTTCTTATGTCGATCCCAGCAACGACAGGCATAATAATCCTTGAGGTGACGGGAGGGAATATTGCCTCAATAGGTGTATTGCCCATCCTTGCGGGAATAATCGCCTCCTTCATAATAGGTTATCTCGTGATCGATGTCCTGCTTAGATTCGCAAGGAAGGTTAGGTTCGATGTGTTCTGTGTTGTGTTTGGAGTTGTGGCGATCTTGGTCGCTATGGTGGTTATGGTATGAGAATAACAGTTTTCATTTGATACTCTAATTTTCTGCGATTAAATCTAATACGAATGAGTTATCATCGAAAAAACTATACTCTCAGACCGCAACCTCACTCCAAAATCCCTTCTACTCCACAGTGGGGGCATTTAATATCCAAAGGCCTATTAGTAGAGGCCACGAGAAAAACCTTATGGCAGTTTGGGCATTGAAATTGTGGCCCTTGAGGGTGTCCAACTTGCTGTGCAGGAGTGGCTTTGGGATATGCCTCTGGTTGCTGCAAAGGTGTCTCAGGCATTACCTCAACCTCGATGGGTTCCACCTCCTGTTCTTCCTCAACAGCTGAAGTTATCTCTGGTTGGTCAGCCCTTCCTTTTTTCATCGTGACCAATAAAACAACGATAACAGCGACAGCTACAATGGCAATTATTATGGTGAGCATCATGGGATCAAGGGCAAAACCATCTCCAGAAGGAGGTGTAGTCATAGGGCCATTTGTTGTACCGCTGTTGGGTGTGAATCTCAATACCCTACCATATTGACCAACGATTATCGCGGAATTACCGGAAGGTTCCCAGGAAACATCGTAAAACCAGCCACCAGGAGTATCAATATCCGAGAAACCAGTTCCATCATAGATGCTTACCTCATTCATGGCGCCAACTGCCATTGCATAATCTCCTGAGGGCTGCCACTCAAAGCCGTACATGAGGTTGTCGATCTGGTTGGAGATATCTGTGAAAGTCGTCCCATCGTACCTCAACAATTTGCCTGATAATCCTTGCTGCCCAAAGATTAATGCATAGGTGTAGTCGGGGCTCCAAAATGCATCCTTAAGATCGTAGGTCACGCCAATCGTTAGATTGGTGAAAACCGAGCCGTCGTATTTTATAACTGTGCCCTGCTTTCCAACTATCAAAGCATAATTGTCCTGATGATTCCAGCCGATCCCTGAGAGCGATTTGTCCAAATTGGCAGGCAGTTCCTCGAAGCTTGTACCGTCGTACCTTATCACCTCTCCAGTCCGTAACAAGCCACCTCCTATGATCAGGGCATAACTACCTGAGGGGTTCCATCCGATGTCGGTGTACTCTTTGCTTGAATTAATATTTACTGATAGGTTGGTAAAAGAGCTCCCGTCATACTTCAGGAGCACTCCTTCACCACCAAAGTATGTATCTCCCCCACTGATCAAAGCATAACTGCCATCAGGTTTCCAGGAGACGCATCTCAGGTTTTCTGTAGTGCCTGTCTGAGTAGACAGATCTTCAAAATTTTCTCCATCATATTTTAGAGCGGTACCTGAGTCCCCTGCAATCAAAGCGTATCCTCCGCCCGGCTTCCAGGCAACAGAGTAAAGGACATCACTCGTGCCGTTGTCCAACTCCTCGCAAGTGCCTTGGGAGAGTGCAGAAGGGAAATCGAGAGTTACCACAAAAATTAGAATTGTCAGAACTGTGATAATCGAATAAACCCTTCGCATCTCTGCTTTATCATGTTGTGGATATTTAAACATGTCCCTCTGCAAGGTAACGGAGTAGAAGATAAATATTCGCACAACACAAAATCCATTTGTGGAAATATGCCTGGCTATAGGCCTCAAAACCTTTAATAAGTTGGAGACCAATGCCCTCGAAGTCGTTCCCAGCAACAGTAAAAATTGCATAGGAGGCGAGAGGAAAAAGGTCTAAATTCAGGTAAAAATGAGGGGGCATCGAGATAAGAACGAAACTGTCTGCTCAAGATGTCAAAAGCGATCTCATCAAGGAGATAGAGGAGCTCAGCGGACAGAAGGTTCTCAAATGCTATCAGTGCGGAAAATGTTCAGCAGGTTGCCCTTTGGTCGAGGCAATGGACCTTCTTCCGAATCAGATAATAAGACTGATTCAACTGGGTCAGGTGGAGGAGGTTCTTAAATCCAAAACGATCTGGATCTGTGCCTCATGCTTCACATGTGAGGCCAGATGTCCGAAAGGCGTTGACCTCTCGAAGATCATGGAGGCGTTGAGGGTTCTGCTCCTCAGAAAGGGCAAGGACTTCATAGAGGTTTCGAAACTGTCCGAGGAAGAATTAGAGGAGGCACCGCAGCAGCTTCTTGTATGCAGCTCAAGAAAATTCACAGGTTAGAATTATTCGGTGAAAGAATGGAGATAGCATATTATCCTGGTTGCACCCTTAACACAAAGGCAAAGAATCTCGGCGAGCTGGCGGTGGCATCCGCAAAGATATTAGGGATAGAGATGAAGGAGCTTGAGGACTGGACATGCTGCCAGGCAGCATTCCCCCTTGTGGATGACAACATAATGGGCCTTCTTTCATCTTCCAGAATAATAATAAATGTCGGTAAGGAAGGGGATAAGTTAACCACCCTGTGCTCGTTCTGCTACAACGTTCTCAAACGAACGAACCATGTGCTGAAAAACGATGAGGAAAAGCATGAAAAAATCTGCAACTTCCTGGAGGAGAATTACGATAAAAATGTGGAGGTCCTTCATTTTTTGGAGGTAATAAAGGATGAGGTTGGTTTTGACAATTTGAAAAAAAGTGTTAAAAATGATCTTGGAGGATTAAAGATTGCGCCGTACTACGGCTGTCAAATGCTTAGGCCTGCATCGGTACTGAACTTGGATGACCCTGAGAAGCCGAAAATTTTAGACGATTTCCTTGCAAGTCTCGGCTGCGAGGTCGTGGATTTTCCTTTCAAGGTGGAGTGCTGCGGTTCGTATCAAATCATCAACCCGGATGTCAGGGATGTGGTCCTGGGCTGTTCCTACAACATTCTAAATTCTGCTGTGAACTGCGGTGCAGAGGCAATAGCATTGAGCTGCCCAGTATGTTATTTTAATTTGGACAAGAAGCAGGGCGAAATATCAAAAACCCATGGTGATTTCAAACCGGTGCCGATATTATATTTTACCGAGCTTCTTGGATTGGCGTTGGGTGTGGACAAAAAGTTGTTCGATTTCGAGAAGCATTTCGTGGATCCAAGGCCTTTGCTTAAGGAGAAGGGCATCGTCCATGGGAAAGAAATGAAAAAGAAAGAGGAGGCAAAATGAAGCGCATAGGTGTATTTGTCTGTCATTGTGGCCACAACATAGCAGGCATGGTGGATGTCAGGAAGGTGGTGGAGGAGGTTAGGAAGCATCCCAGCGTTGTATATGCAATTGATTACACCTACATGTGCTCTGACCCCGGCCAAATCATGATAAGGGACGCCATTAAAAATGAAAAACTTGACGGGGTGATCGTTGCATCATGTTCTCCAACGCTTCATGAGAACACATTCAGAAAGACCGTGGCCTTGGCAGAGCTCAATCCCTATCAATTAGAATGTGCAAACATCAGGGAGCAGTGCAGTTGGGTTCACAAGGACAAGGATAGGGCCACGGAGAAGGCTATAACGATCATCAAGAGCATGGTGGAAAAACTACGGTTGAACCAATCCCTCAAGCCTACGGTCATCCCAATCAAAAAGAAAGCTCTTGTTATTGGGGCAGGGATAGCAGGCATGCAGACTGCGTTGGACATAGCGAACTCAGACTACGAAGTCGTGCTGGTGGATAAAAATCCCAGTATTGGGGGAAGGATGTCCCAGCTGTCTGAGACTTTCCCAACCCTGGACTGTGCGTCCTGCATACTCACGCCGAAAATGGTGGAGGTGGGCCAGCATCCAAACATTACGCTCATGACATATTCTGAGGTAGAAGATGTCTCAGGCTATGTAGGTAACTTCAACGTAAAGATAAGGCGTAAAGCAGGTTATGTGGACTGGGACAAATGCAACGGCTGCGGAGCATGCACTTTAGGTTGTTTAGTGCGATACCAACCACAAATACCATCTGTTACCAGCGTTCGTGATCAGATTAAAGAAAAAGATCTACAAAAACTCGAGGGGATCTTGAAAAAATACGAAGGCGAACCTGGTGCATTGATCTCGGTCTTACAGGATATCAATCAAGAATACAACTATTTGCCAAAATATGCGCTAAAGTTCGTAGCAGAACGATTGGAAGTTCCTCTAAATCAGATTTATCATGTTGCAACATTCTATACAGCATTTTCATTAGAACCTAGAGGAAAACATCTAATTAAAGTGTGTCAGGGTACGGCATGCCATGTCCGGGGCGGTGCAAGGGTTCTGAATGAAATAGAGAGACAATTAGGGATAAAGGCTGGTGAGACTTCATCCGATCTTAAATTCACTTTAGAGACCGTTAATTGTCTTGGCGCATGTGCACTGGGCCCTGTGGTTGTGGTGGATAACGAATACCATCCAACGACACCCGCAGATGTGGACAAACTTCTAAAAAAATACAAGGAACTGGATAGGGGGACTGGTGCATGAAGCGGCTCAAGACCAAGGAGGACCTTGAAGGGCTAAGAAAAGAAATAGCCCAAAGCAAGGATCCTGACAGAACTTGCATAACTGTTTGCGGAGGTA
>CBDUXN010000199.1:0-6113 GCA_965371185.1 uncultured Thermoplasmata archaeon | reverse complement strand
TCCGTAGATATTTATCAAAATAACCCTTGCATTATGAATAAATAAAAAGGTAAAAATACTTAAATACGGAATGTATATAATAACAAAGTGAGAGCGATGGAAGAAGGAGATGCCGGAAGGATGCCAGTTGAATTGCCTCCACCTCCTCCGCCTGACTTTCCAAAGGCGACCGAGGATGTTTCAGGGATCAAGGTCAACGTGATAAAACCATTCAAACCGGAGCCAAGGGTATCCAAAATCGTGAGGCAGGGCAAATGCTACTACCATCCAGCAAAACCGGCCTCGTACATATGCAGTTCCTGTGGAAAAAGCGTCTGCTCCGTTTGTTCAAAAAGTGTGGGCGGCGTGTTCTACTGCCCCCAATGTGCCCCTCCTGTGCCTGTGGAAAGGCCGCCTCCAAAGCCATTGGTGGACAATACAAGTTGGTACCGCGCCCTGTTCTCAATAGGCCTTGTAATCGTCATCATCGGGGTCCTGTTCGCGGTATTGTACTGGCCTCTCTCTTCCATGAGCGCTACCGAGTTTGAAAACCTCGAAGAACAGTATCTTAGGGATGGGGGTCATAACTTCAGGGACTACAACCCTGGTGATACGATATTGATAAGGGATACCATCATCAGGATGGAAACGGATTTCGACCCGGGTCGATTCGGCGTTATAACCATGCTATGGTTCGAAAGTACAGGAAAAGGAGATACAGATTTTTGGATGAGCTTCGATGGGGACTTGGAGAAGGACTATCATGTTGGGGATTCTGTGGCCATCACGCTTCATGTGGGCGAGGATCAAAGATCGCGTAACGAGATCATCACGGAGCGGTTCAACAATCTACCCGACATCTCGAACATCGATCATTCAATTTCCATCGACATAATATTTTTCGCCATGATAGCCTTTGGAACTTTTATGATGTTCATGGTGTATCTCTTCATGCAGAAGGATAAGAAAGAAAAGGCAAGATTGCAAAGTTCTTCGGAAGGAGGGATTGGGGGAGGATCTCCTCAGTCTGAGAGCTATACGTTGTTCAAGCGATCCGGGAAGTAGGTGATAGAGGAATAGGATGGGCGTGGGGGCGGGAAGGAGGGTGATAGGAGGGAGCAAGGCGGAGGGTGAGAGAATAGTGGCAAGAAAAGGGCTGGAGGAAGGGGGTTGCGGGTGGATAAAGTAATTGGGTAAATGATTCGTTAAAAAGATTGTTGGATATCAAATGATCTCACTACCGGTACATCTGGGGCTGCTGAGCCTTCACATCTTCGAACTCGAATCTGCCTATCCCTATGAGAATCAGACCGACTATTCCCAGGGTCGTACCGATGAAGAAACCTATGGTAAATATGCTGAATATACCCCCAACAACCGCCACGGAGAAGTTGGTTTTATGGTACCCGTACATACCTCCAATAATCGCAATGGTGGAGGAAATGAGGGGGAAGCTCAGGCAGAATATGGCCTCCGGCGTCCCATAGAAGAAAGGATTCATGATGCCATAGCCCCTGGGAAACGCTATTGAAGTGGCAATATAGAGGAAGCCCAGTATGCCTGCGAATATGACGAGCAGGCCTCCAGTGGACGCTACATTGGTGGGCTGCCTGTGGTAGTAGGAATAATAAGGATAGTACATTGGATAGTATGGATATGCATACGGATTATATCCGGGGGGAAAGGGAGAGCACTGCGGACAGAATACGATCTGGCCGTACCGAACTGCACAGCTCGAGCATATTGACTTTCCGCATCTGTTGCAGATGAACGCAGCCGACAGTTCGGAATGGTAGGCGCATTTGCCGGGCTGCGCAACGCCCTCCTTCAGGCCGATGCCGCTCTTTACCTTTATTCCTTGTTTTACACCCGGTGCAGGAGGGGCGACCTTCCTGTTTGCACTACCTCTTGATTGCGATTTGGCTTCATAACCCTTCTCAGCCATGCCTCTCAACCCATGATGGAATTCAAAATTACAACGATTTATTGTTATTTAAACCCTTCGTAACCACAAATCAATCCCCATAACCCTTGTAGAACTGCCACAACTCCATAGAGCCTCCAAAAAGGGTAAGGCCCGCTCCGATTAGACAAATGAACCATCCGATGGAGATATTGCTTAAAAAGTTTTCAGCCCTGAGCGCAACCTCAGCCAGCACCACATACGACATGAAGGCCATGAAAAATGGCAGCAGTCTGACGCTGATAGGTGGTTTTTCTACAGTTGTGGGTGAAGTGACCAGGATTATCATCAGGAATTCCACAACTACTATGAGAACGGCCATCATCAATACCAAAACGACCTCTGCATAGTCGCTGGCTATGGTGAAGCCGGAGATTACGGTATCATGTAATTGCCCGAGTCTTGGAGAGATGTAATTGGATGTGACCCAGGGCATAAAGAATCCAACTAGGACTATGAGACCGCCCAGAAGCTGGATGATGGACTCAATAGGAGGTTTTGGTGGAGGAGCCTTTGGTTTCTGCTCAACTGGTACAGCCCTTGGAGGCTGATAGCATTCAGGGCATAGAAACAGGTAACCGTGTGGAACGGCACATCTGACGCATAACGACTTTGAGCACTTTTGGCAGATATATGTGGCAGGGACCGAAGGATGGTAAACGCACACTACCGCTGCTGTTGGTGAGACGGTTGTTGGCGCCATCTTCGCTTTGGTTTCGGCTCCCTTTATAGGGGCGATAACCCTGACCTTTGGACTTGAAGCCTTTTCCTGGTTGCCTTCATCTTCCCCGTGTTCCATGAATGATGCCCCGTACTCTGCAAAATGTATTCGGCATGAACTGCTATTCAATAGGGCTATTTAAGAATATTGCCTGACGGGTTCCTTTGCATTAGGTTACATACCCCCTTTTGAAAGCTTTTTTAATTTCTTACGATAATATAGAAAGACTATCAACCCGATTAATAATATTATAATTCCAATAATAAGAGTTATTAGACTAAGAGCTATTAGCCATTCATAAGAAGGATTTCTAACGACCGAACCATTAACAGCCTCAATGTATTTTCCTATAGTATAACCAATACAGACAAATACTACCCCCACAATTATTGCATTTATACCATAACCATTGTATGTTAACCACTTCTCCATTTCCATCTACAACGCCTCCAAATCTCCCCAATGGGGTATATTAGAAATGACAATAGGATTATCCCTTACATCCTCCATTTTGTCAATCAGCTCAACCCAATTGGTAAACTCGGGTTCATAATCTGTTTTGTAGATTGGGGGTACATCCCCTATTGATTCATGGGGTTTGAAAAAGTTATAGTGGACATTGCTCCAACCTTCCAAAATTATCTTAGCTGATTTTGTGGTTTTCAATCCCCTCATAACTTTGTATCTTTGTTTTAGTGTACCATGAAATCTCTCTATGATATTTTTCTCGGCACTTGTGGTTAATCCTCTAACAGTAATATGCTCAGTTCTCCTATCTGCATACCTACTGTAAAACACCCTATTGATTGCTTTATGATAGGCTTTCATTTTATCGGAGAATATCATTTTGGGTTTTTGCTTAACCCGATATTTGCACTTCTTAAACAATACTGTGGCATCTTTGATTGTTCTATCTTTTGATAAATGTGTACCCACTAAGAATCTTGTATCTTGATCTATGACGTCCCAGAACCAATGATTCACACCATTGATTTTCACAACAGTTTCATCCACTATCCAGATTCCAGAAGTACTGACTTGATATTGATAAAGATAATCCAATGCTCTTTTAGTATATTTCTGTACCCATCGCCAGATATTAGAACTATCAGGTTTAACTCCATAGATATTGTTTAACTGTTCATCAATGGTATTTGTGGCTACACCATCATAGAACATCTGTATTGCATTACCGATAGCGTTCTTTTCAAATCTGTGTTGTATCCATGCACAGTTATAGGCAAATGTTCTACCACAATCTTTGCATGTATAGTATTGGACTTTTCTCATACCTCTCTTAACTACATTCGGAGATTTGCAGAATTTACATTTTATCTGGGTAGTGGTCACGATATATGGGTTCGGTAGTACTGGACATGCTTTTTTGGTCATGGTAAATCACCTTTATGCCATACATTTTTAAAAGGACAATTTTCATTAAGACATTTTCTTCTAAATTCAAATCTATCCAATATTTTTCTTTTCTGGTTTGTCCTATAAATCCAATCATTATTTTTAAATGTAAAATCTTTACAATAACACCACTTTCTATGTCTATAATCATCCTGAAAATGTAAAATTAACCATATTTTTTCAGGAAATGAACCAACCTTTTTATCTATTATCCAAGCACCAAGATGATAATTATTTGCCCGTACAAAATCATAATCAAAAGGGTGTGATTGTCTTTCAAAAAGTCTTTTAATCTCTATCCCATCAATCGAATAAAACCACTCATACCAATCAACATTAAAATACCAATTGGTGGGAGGTTCATAAACTAAAATGTGGTGATGAGGTTCATCTCTTTTATATTGGGGATTATCTCTCCAAAAATTATCAATAAGTTCTTTGTCTTTATAATTTGGTTTTACATAATCATTTCTCAATACTATCTGATATTTGGGGGTGGGTTTATAAATCAATTTAAACCACCCCAATGGATTTATTTCTATATCTACGCCCATTTAAATCAACTCCTACATCATGATACATGTACTTATATGTAACACAATGCAAGAGAACCTGCCTGACGTCAATGGCGAGGTCAACCAAAGGACGTAGCAGTGGAATGATTTAAGCTTGATAGTGGAGGGATGGAGAATGCGGTGGTGGAAACTACATAACTTCCAAAACCCTAACAACGGGGTCAGTTAATAGGCTCACAGGTGGCGAGAAGCACCTTTCCGTGTATAAAATTCCAGTTAGGGTCATCCCCTTTTGTATGGCCAGGGTTATTGCATTGATCCTTTCCTTCACATCCTCCTCAGAAATGATTTGAGCACCGACCAATTGCCCCTCATGAGCAAGCAGTTTGATATGAACCTCCTTTCGATCGGGGTAATACGATGACCTTGTGGATCCTGAAACCTTGCCGATCTTAGGCGTCAATCCTGATTGCCCTGCTGCATGGGTGGTCAGGCCAACTGAGCCGACCTGTAAATCCCCAATAACAGTTATTGCGGGGCTGAGGTATCCCTCGATCTCCGCATCTCCCCCGCAGATGTTTTCGGCAATAATCCGCGCCTGCAGTACAGCTGTTGATGCCAATGCGCTGATTTGTGATGAATTGGTGATTTTATTCTTTACTTCCACACAATCACCTAAAGCATAGACATTTTCAAGAACTTCGCCCCCCTTTTCTACATTTAACCTTGAATTTGTTGTTATTCCACCTGATTTCCCAGCTGCTATGCCCGATTTTTTCGCTAAATCGGTATTGGGCTTTATGCCTGTGGCCACAAGCACGAAATCCGCTTCGATCTCCTTATCATCGATAACAACAGAATCCACGGTTTTAACACCTTTAATCGATGAAACCTTAGTGGAAGTGAGAACCTCGACACCCATGCTTTGGAGTCTGTTCTGAACTATATCAGCCATATCCGGATCCAGCATCTGCGGCAAAATTGAGGGCAGCATCTCCACAACTGTTGTCTGAATATTGTTCTTCGCGAACGCTGCTGCAGTTTCCAAACCGATGACGCCTCCACCGATGATCACGGCCTTTTTCACGCTCCCCATGGCTTTGCTGACCCTGATACCGTCATCATAATTGCTGAGTGTGTACACTCCCTCCAAGCCAGCCCCCTGTATGGGCGGAATGAAGGGTTTTCTTCCTGTTGCGATGACCAGTAAGTCATAATTTATGGTTTCACCGGAATCTAACTGCACAAGTCGATCATCCAAATCTATGTTCGTCGCCTCATATCCTGTTTTCAAAACTATCCCTCTATCCCTGTAGAAATCTGTGGTGTGCAGTACGACATCCTCCATTCTCTCAACTTTCCCTTCTAACACAAAAGGCATTCCGCAGGGAGAATAACTTCCTTGGTGCTCTTTTTTGATAACGATGATGTCCATGTCCTTACCCTTTTTTGTAAGGTCCATGGCCAGGCTCATCCCGCCCACACCACCACCGATGATCACAACCCTCATCTTATTTCCTTC
>CBDUXN010000198.1:0-6123 GCA_965371185.1 uncultured Thermoplasmata archaeon | reverse complement strand
TCAATGTCACGGCAAAAGGAACCGTAACCAGAAAGGAGGGAAAACAGATCCTGTTGGAACTTATAGAGAGCGGATTGAGATTGTCGCCTCAGGTCTATGCCTCTATCTGTAGGAGAATGGATGGGATGTGAAACCCTTTGGGAGAGCATGAAGATAACCTTCCATCATTAGAATTATACCAGAAGGTATAAAAATAATACTCGACGATAACGGCTACATCATCGATATTTTTTTCAAGAAATGGCTCGTTCGAAGGACGAGACAGGAATAATTGGTTTGGAGGCTGGAAGCAAGGCATTGCTGCTCGGTGTATTTATTAAGAGGGTAACATGAACATCCTATGCTCACATCCGCTCGAATCAGGGGACAGCACGTTTATAAATGACTAAGTTATTGAGGATAAATGGGTTGATATGAGGGATTCTCTGAGCAACGATAAGCGCTACACATCATCTGATTATCCAAGGAGGATCAGGGGCCCGAGGTTCTCTTTGATCATATTGATAATCATGGCGACATTATCCCTCCTTCTTGCCCTATGTGTATGGGTAGTTTACGTCCTGAGGTAGAATATTCTTGATATCAAAACTGATGATTTTGCCGCAAATCTTAAGTCCCGATCGATCCAAACAAACTCTCCAAATTATTATCAAATCTGATTATCAAAAAAGATAATAACAAGGGAAAGCTTTTATTTTGAAGTTGCGGTTTCCTCCCTACCTCCAACGCCTTATGACGCTGGGAGTTGCTAAGCTTCAGGCTCATCGGCTCTCAGCTGATGGCACTCAGTTTTTAAATGACTAAAAACATCAATGTACATTGGGTGTGCTAATATCGGCCCGCCACCTATTCCCCCTCCACCCTCCCTGAGATATCGAAATCAACAGAGCACAAGAATTATGAGTTGACATTGTCGCTTGTGCTATCAAAAACTTTTTTCCATATGAAAGCGTTATGGAGGCCGATGAGTAAGTATTCCGCATACCCGAGAGGTAAAAGCGTGTTCAAGGATCATAAGGTCCTTGATTTCGATTTCGTGCCAAAAGAACTGCCTCACCGCGACGCGCAGATGAAGCGCCTTTTCACGATATTCGGTCCCATTGCAGATTCCAACATATCCCAAAACGCGTTCTTAACAGGCCCCACAGGCACCGGCAAGACAGTGCTCTCAAAAAAATTCTGCATGGAATTTCAGGATTTCGTGAGGAAGGGCGGAAAGAATCTTCAATTCGTTTTTGTCAACTGCAGGCAGAGGAACACGGAGAATGCGGTGATGCTTCGAGTTCTGACCCATTTCCAGCCCCATTTCCCAGACAGGGGGTTTTCAATCAACGAGATGATGGAGAGCCTCAGAAAGAATCTGGAAAAGGAGAAGGCGCATCTGATCGTCGTGCTTGATGAGGTCGATGTGCTGCTTAAAAAGACCAAGAGCTCCGATATGATATATCATTTCTCAAGGTTCAATGAGGAGGGAATAGAGGCCAAGAAGCTCCTCTCTCTCATTCTCATCTCCCAAAAGAACATCTTTGATATGCTGGATCTACCTTCGATTTCAACATTTAAGAGAGGCAACATCGTCAGGTTGGACAAATATACCAGGGATGAATTACTATCCATACTGGATCAGAGGATAGAACTCGCATTCCATCCTGATTCAGTGGATTCAGGCGTAACCGAGCTGATATCGGATATAGCCTCTGAATGGGGTGATGCTCGATTTGCCATAGAACTCCTTGAAAAGGCGGGAATGCTGGCAGATGAGGATAAGGCGCAGTTGGTAACACCTGAGAATGTCAGGGCCGCAAAGGCCGAGACATATTCCACTGTAACTGAGAGCAAGATTGCGGACCTGGGCAAGAACAGAAAACTCATACTTATGGCAATAGCGAGAACCCTGAAAAAAGAAGCCTACACCACAACAGGTGATGCCGAGAAGATGTACGCGTTGATATGCGAGGAATTTGAGGTCAAAAAGCTGGGTCACACCCAGTTCTGGAAGTATCTGAAGGAATTGGACGACGTAGGAATCATCCAGGCCAAGAAATCCGGCAAGGGCCTTGTAGGTACGACGACGCTGATCTCAATACTAGATATTCCAGCCAAGGTGCTGGAGGAAAAACTCATGGAGATGCTTGGATAGCGGCCTCTATTTCTTTGGTGCGTATTTCTGACAGCTGTTGCACCAGTACCTGCTGTACTTCTCGATGAACCTCATTTGTGAGCCGCATAAAGGACAGATATCTTCAGGTTTTTCTCCTGAGGGAGTTATGGATGGAGCCGCTTCCACTGCCCCCTCCTCAGCAGCCTGCTGCTCTTCCTCCAAAGCTGCCCTTTGCTCCAAGACACTTGCCCTCTTCTCTTTGAGCTGCATGACCTTCTGAATGTGCTCGTCCTGCAGTTTCAAAGCCATATCTTCAGCCTCTCTGTTGAGTTCCGAGCACTTCTTATAATCCCCCCTGTCAAAGGCTGTTTTAGCCCTTTCGTAAAGGGAATCGGGCTCTGAGGTATCGACACCCACATCTCTGGACTCATCGATGACTGAGCGTGTGAATATGAGGGCATCGGATATGGTTTTGATGCGCTGTTCTTTGGCGTTCTCTGCCGATTCTTTCGCCTCCTTTGCGAACCTGGCAACCTCAAGAAAATTCTCGGCCTCCAGGGCGTTCTTGGCCTGTTGAAGAGCCCTTTCCGCACTGTGCACGGCTGCACCTATATCCTTGGCCTCCTCGACAAGCTGCTCCGTTGAAGAAATCGAGATGTTTGCAGCATCACTCTGTTCCGCCTCGAGGTTTGGTATTATGTTCTTTACCTTGCTTATGGTCTGGTCCACATCGCTGAATTTCTCACCTATAAATTGCTCTCTTGCCTCGGAGACGAGACCCTCAACCTCGCTGACGTCCACACCCACTTCGGCTAAATTGGAGACCCACTCTGCGGCAGCTGAAATTGAAAATGCCATACCTGCCTTTATGAATTCTTTGGTGGGTTCTTCCATCATTGAAAGCACTTTGCCCCCGTTTTCCAAGGTGCTTGCGTAACTCCTGTTCCCATAAGAATCCATCAAATCTTTCAGTAAACCCGTTGGCCCGTTGAAAATGGTGTTTACGGCCTCCTTATCATCCACGAGCTTGGTTATCTCATCCTCACTCTTCGATTCATTAGTTTCTGTCTCCTCATCCATTGTCTCTCCCCCCAACGTAATTCTTTATTCGAACTTACCATAGTAGTAAAACCTGTTGGGCAACTCTTATCTTCTCCCTTTTAGACCTTTTTTTTCGGCAAAAGACCTAAATCCCATATCAGTTATTAAAGTTTTCTATTATTATAAAAAAATTCATTTATGCCATTGATCGGTGTCATTTTCTTTACATTTACCAAAAGAATTAATATCTTGCATTTCATTATTATATTGCCGTATTGTCGGTTCGAATTTATTTGAACCTCATCAAATTCATGACTTCGGCAAGATCGAGGTATAGGCATGGAGATAAAATCTGTTGAAAGAATCATCGCAGATATCAAGGAACGCTACGATCAAGAACCTGTCGGATGGAAGCTGCTCCGCGGGAGGGACACCGCAGGCCATTACGACACGTACATCATGAACAATAAAAGCCTGTGGCAGTTGAAGACGGAGTTCAAGAGTCCATATCAACCTGCAGGCGTGGGTATAAAGATACTGGACAATCCTGACGAGGAAATGGATATCCTTATGAGAGAGGGCGATATACTTCCGTTCAGCGAGATATACCCGCAGCGAAAGGGTCACCCGATATTTGCAATGGGCATCGGGAGATATTCTCCCAAGTCCACGAACAAATTGAAATCCATCATATCCTCGAAAAACGAGGAGCTGGAAAGGAATTTATCCAAGAGTCTCGACAAGTTCCTGCACAGGGAAGGGCTCCTGAAGGAGTACCTTTAGGGTCTATCGCTTCAAAATGTTTTTTTGCTACAAAAAAAATGGATAGTAGTCACTAGCTTAAGAAAAAAAAGAAAAGGGTTGTTTTCTGTTTTACTGCGGCGGATAGGGTGGTTGCTGTGGAGGTGGCTGCTGGTACGGCGGTTGCTGTGGAGGTGGTTGTTGATAAGGCGGTTGCTGCATAGGTGGTTGTCCCATTGGCTGTTGCTCCATCGGCGGCTGCATTGGTGCCACTGGGGCTGCCTTGCCTGTCACTGCACCCACTATCATCAGGATTACGCCGACGATCAATATCACGAGGCCCAGTATTCCACCCATTGTCGGGACCTTCTGAAATTTGAAGGTCAAACTTGTGGGAATCCCGTTCTCTAACGTGACGTCGTAGACATAATTCCCGGGACCGTCAACACCAAAGGCCTTTACGACTTCTTTCTCAAGCTCTGACATTGAATCCCAGTCCTCTTGGGTCATCTCCTCCATCACTTTGAAGGTCCCTGACTCACCGTTCAGCACTTTCGTGGCCAGTTCTTCTGACGATATCGTTCCCATCATCGGCCATAGGAATAGCATCATTAAGAGGCCGACAATTAGCAGTAATACCCCTACAATAACTAGCGCTTTTTTCATTTTCCTCACCTTGTAATTTTCCAGCGTAATATATTGTAGGGCCTATAAGAATATTTTGGTGACCAATTTATCCTCTGGATTCTATTATCCGACACTGTAACCTCTAAGAAATATTTATATGCAATGACATTATACATAATTCGGTGATTTTATGGAAGGGGTTACGAACCAAAATCCAGGATATTTTGAAGCACAGCAACCGTATCAGCCACAGCAGCAGCCTCAGTATCAGCAACCTTATCAGCAGCCAGCCTACGGCCCACAGCCTGGAGCACCTGGAATGCCTCCAGGTCCGATGATGATGCCGCCGCCCATGAAAACGAAGACTGAAGGCTCTCTGCTTGTGGTGAACATCGGGGTGTGGCTGATTGCAATTGCGTTTTTATTATATTTTATAGCAGGAATAATGATATATCTTGCAGCCCAAGGTGGTGACATTGGCACTATTGTAGGCTTTATTGGTGTAATTTGCGGGGGCGGAATACTCTTTTTATTGGGTTTGCTTTTGATGTTAATTGGATCCATTCTTTTGTTGGTTAATAGACACGAATTCGGTCCTCAACATGCGAGTAAGGCGACATTATCATTTGTTTGCTTCATTTTAGTAATAGTAATGTTTGCTTTAGGGTATGTTGCGCTATTCCTTTTCATTTCAACCGCATCCCTTGAAGCTTTTCAAGGGGGACTGATCATGTTATCAGTCATAAACTTCTTAATGACAATGTTTCTAGCCCTTTCGATAGTTTTCTCATGCGAGGCGCTGATTGATCCAGGGAGGAAAAGCATGTTGTGGATAGGTTTCCTCCTGGCCATTATTGCCTCTCTAATTGGTGTATTCTTGGTATCATCAGCTGTTACCGGTGAAATGGCTCCCACCGATTTTCAGAATGCTTTGAACCTTCAATATCTAAGTTTGGGATTGTCGGTCATCGGTTTGTTCATCCTGGCCATAGCTCAATTTATGGCGTACGGCAGGGTGAAAAGAGGGGAGATCACACCGGTTCAGATGCCGGTGATGTACGTGCCCATGCCCCCGCAGATGCCCCCACAAATGCCGCCGCAAACGGGACAACCTCCTCCGGGATATTAGTGAAAAGTATCCCAAAAATGGGGTATCCAGGGGGATATCCAGAGGGAAAGAATTATATATGGCCTAAGTGTATGCGGTATCTGGGTCATGTGGCTACCACTGGACCTTAATAAATAAGGGGGGTTGTTGCCACATTTAGGAAACGAATCTATTCGTTGAACCTGAGTGAACCCATTTAATTGACCTAAAAACAGACGGAGGAAAGAAAATGGCAATGGAAGAAATAACATTGGATAGGGCGAGAACAATCGCCAAAAGGAAAGGCCTGAAACCAGGCAGAGTGAAAGGTACGAACGGCGTACAATTCACCAAGGGGAGGAATCCGCGCTTGGAGACCATCGATTGGGGAGAATTCGAAAAAACTCTAAAGAAAAGGAGATTGGCGGTCTACGAGAGCGGTGGGTGGATGAAAATAATGAAGAGGAGAAGGTAAAACTTCTCTTTTTAATTTTTTATTTTTTCGATTAGAATATAGCATTTTCTC
>CBDUXN010000197.1:0-6130 GCA_965371185.1 uncultured Thermoplasmata archaeon | reverse complement strand
GGAATCATCCTTGCTAGGGCGAGCATATGTGCTATCTTCAATTCGGTCAAAGAAAATGTGCCGCCTGTGGGTGCATAGACAACAGGTATGCCTTTCTGTGTTGCAGAAATCACATCGATATTGTCAACACCGATTCCGGCTTTACCGATAGCCTTCAGATTCCTGCCCCCTTCAATGATCTCCTTGGTAACCTTGGTCCTGCTTCCTACTATTAAGGCATCGTAACCTTCTATTATGGATAGTAAAGTCACATTGTCCAGTTCCTCAAAATGAACCTCGAAGTCTTCTTTCAGTTGCGCTATCGCCTCATTTGCAATTTTGTCTGTTATCAGAACCTTCATGGGAACCCGAAGCTAATAGGAATGTCCAGTTAAAAGGGTATCGATGTTTGGCGGCATGGAGCAACAAAATATTAAACCGAATAAAACCTTTAAGGCACGATGATCGAGAAGCTAGCTAGGAAGTATGCACTGCAAAATGCGATCTTGCATGAAGGCAATGCTGATTCTGGCTCTGTCCTAGGAAAGGTTATAGCCGCTAAACCCGAATTAAAATCAGAAATAAAGGAGGTTATGGAGGCTATAAAGGCCATCGTTGCTGAGGTCAATGCCCTTACCTTAGATGAACAAAAGAAACTTTTGGAAAAGGAAGCTCCTGAGTTGTTGAAGAAGAAAACTCTCGCGAAACGCTTCACGGTTGGCACTATTGTTGCTAAAAAAGTTCATGATAAAGGCAAAGGATCGGATAGAGTTCAGGTATGGAGAGAACTACCTAATGTTGAAAACGAAGTTTGTATGCGTTTTGCCCCTGGACCTTCAGGGCCATTGCATCTGGGTCATACAAGAGCTGCTATTTTAAATGATATGTTTGTAAAACATTACGGGGGGCTTTACTATATTAGGATCGAGGATACGAATCCAGCCAAGATAGACCCAGATGCCTATGACTCCATAATCGAGGACCTGAAATGGTTGGGTGTGAAATATCATAAAATAGAGATCCAAAGCGACAGGTTCGATATATATTACGAACATGCCAAAATGCTTTTAGAAGCTGGTAAGGCCTATATATGTCGATGCGATGTTGAAGACTGGCGGTCAGCCAAATTAAAGATGAAGGCTTGCCCCCACCGAGATATGGGAACTGAGGCCATGCTAGAGATGTGGGATAAGATGCTCGAAGGGGGATTTGAGGAGCACGAGGCTTCGTTTGTTGTTAAAACCGACCTGGAACATCCTAATCCTGCTGTACGTGATTTCGTGGGCTTTAGGATTGTAATGACTCCCCACCCCAAAACCGGCGATAAGTACCTGGTTTATCCTCTTTACAACTTTTCTGTAGCTGTAGATGACCACCTCATGGGTATGACACATGTGCTCAGAGGTAAGGACCATCTCAACAATACACATCGGCAGAAGTTTGTCTTTGATCATTTCGGATGGAAAAAACCTGAATATGTGCACTACGGCCTCGTGCAGATGGAGGATATCACCTTGAAAACCACGATAATAAAGGAGGGCATAAAAAAGGGTGAGTATTCAGGTTGGGACGATGTTAGGCTGGCCACACTGAAAGCTCTGGCAAGAAGAGGCATACAGCCAGAGGCAATACGGCGTTATTGGATCGAAGCCGGTATAAAAGAGGTTGACATAAAATTCTCGTGGGACAACCTGTACGCATTCAACAAGGATATCGTGGATCCCAAGGCGAATAGGTACTTCTTTGTTTGGGAACCTAGAGCTCTTAAGATAAAAGGTATAGGTAAACTTGAAGGGCATGCGCCATTGCATCCCGATCATCCGGAGAGGGGAGTGAGGAGAACCGTTCTTGAAGGGAAAGACGGGGTAACCGTCTACGTAACCTCTGAGGACTTGGAAGGGTTAAATCCAGGAATGAAGATAAGATTAAAAGATCTTTGCAATGTTGAACTCCTCTCAGGGGGCGATGCACAGTATATTGGCAACGATCTATCGATACTCAAAGAAGGCGTGAAGATAATTCACTGGGTTGGTGAAAAAGCATTACCGACGAAACTACATATGCCTGATGGAGGCGTTAAGGATGGATTGTGTGAACCGATTTTGGAAAGCGATTTAGGTAAGGTCGTGCAATTCGAGCGGTTGTGTTTTGCTAGGGTTGAGGAAAAGGAGGGAAGGTACGAGGCATTTTTCACCCATAGATAGGCATGAGATCACCCCAATAATCTGCAACAAACCTTAGCTAACTTTTTATACGTGTGTGCTATTATGTATCGTACCCTTTCTGCCATCTTACGTTGTCAAGGATTTTGGCAGTTCACATATGATAAGATTAAACCGGTAGGGGGAGAGGCATGAGGTATAACGATTCAAAATCAAAGAAAATCTCGCATAAAGGGAACACTGAGAACAGCAACATAGAGTTCGAACTTGATCTGTTACAAAGGCACATAGCCATGCTCAGAGCCATTATCGAAAATGAACCTATTGGCATTATCAGGCTGTCAGAGATGCTGGATTGCCCCCAACACAAGGTGAGGTATTCGCTGAGGATACTTGAGCAGGAGGGCTTAATCGAACCTTCCCTGGAAGGAGCAGTGACCACGGACAAGCTCAACGGTTTTTTGACCCGCCTTTCAGATATGTTGGAAGGGATATCCAAGTCCGTCAAAGAGCTGGAGAAGTCATTAAAGTGAACGAAAAATTATTTAGCAAAGATTTTCTATTATCACCCCCGTTACATTGATAGTGGAATGTATTGAGAAGAGGCCGTCGTAGCTCAGTGGTTGAGCACCCGGCTGTTAACCGTTTCAGAAGGAACAGAAACCGGGCGGTCACCGGTTCGAATCCGGTCGACGGCGCTGATAGTTCAAGAAGATAAGAGGGCCTGTAGCTTAGCACCCGGGGAATTCGTAGAAAAGCTCATTCCCCTGCCGCACGCTACAGGAAATCATTCGTATAGGGCCTGTAGCTTAGCCCGGTGGAGCGATTGGCTCATATCCGCAAGCCATTGGATTTCCCACCATGGTGAGAAACCAATTGGTCGCCGGTTCGAATCCGGCCAGGCCCACTCTGTTTTTGATTGTAGTAATCCGTGAACCTGGCCTCCACATTGTTGAGTGTTCAATACGGATGAAAGGTAAATGCTTCTAGACGTTACTCTCCTTTCATCCTATTGGGATGTTATGTTCTCTTGCGCTTTCGTCTTAAACATCCCAACTCCGGCCAGGCCCACTATAATTTTTTTTAATCAAATTAATCCGTGGCTTCCCTGCGAAACCTTTTTATCGTTAAAATGGTTTTCTGGAGCATTATTGGATGGAATCGTTGAAAAAAAGGGAAATTATATAAATCACCTATCCTTATATATGTTTGTATTATTTACCAACAACCCGGGCGTGGGATGAAAATGGAAGCGGCAGAAACTGAGGATATTGCTCGTTCCTACAAGGAACTCAAGAAGATGGGGAAGCAGCGCAAGAAGGATATGAAGAAGGCCAAGAAGAGGGAGAAGCTGGAGAGGAAAATCTCCAAAAAAGAGGCCAAGATGAAGAGAAAAGGTGTTTTCTTGGAGGAGGTGGCACCTCCGACCGAGGCTCCCCCAGAACAAAAGCCTGAGGAGTTCGCCGCCGCGCCATGGGTGAGGAAGAGCACCGAGACCGTGCCCCTCGTTGAAAAGAAGATCGATGTGATGTCCAAGAGAGGAGAACGATCGAGGCTGCACGATCTATTTGAGGAGAGATACGGCGAGAGCCTAATCGTCCCAGATACCTACAAGGAGTACGAGCTGTCTGAAGCTGAAAAGGCGCGTTTGGCAAGAATTCTGGAAACGGAAGAGAAGGTTGAAGTTGCTGCGGTACCGGTTGTAAGTGCGCCAGCTGAAGGAGCACCTGTGGAGGCTGCGGCCGCACCCTCTGAGAAAGTTGAAGCTGCCGCCGAAGAGCCCACCGAAGCTGAGAAAGCAGAAAGGGAAGCGTTACCTTTCTATCATCCAAAGCAACTTTGGCTCTACAACAAATACGGTAAAGGCCAGCCCATATGGAAGAAGGTCCTTATCCTCATTCCATCCATCTTAGGGTTCGTCATCCTCATAATACCCAGGGTTATCATTTTCCTTATAATGATGGTAGTAAAGAAGATCAAGGGGAGGAAGTCTAAAAAGGCAGCACCTGAGGCTGCATCCAAGGCTTAAAATTGCATTAAATTCTTTTCATGCCCCTCTTGAGCCACAAATAAACGCAGCTTAGCACATACCTCGGCGTTTCACCTCTCCTTCTGTAACTTCCAGCCCCCCTCGTCCTTCCTTTTCTTATCTCCTCAAGGATGTCGTCCCCATCGGGGCTGGAATCTTCCATTTCTTCAAATTCAGTATAGGCATCTCCCAAATGCGATAGCGCGTGGCAATCGCTGCCTCCCGTCTTTCCACAGCCGAGCTCCGCCGCCAATTTATTGGCCTTGATGTTCTCCTTTTTAAGCGATCTGCTGTTCGTAACCTCTATCACCTCGAACTTCGCATTTCTTACGGTTTCCTCACCCAGTCCAGACCAGAATCTGTAGGGGTGTGAGGCTATTGCCACTCCCCCAAGTTCCTGGATTTTTTTAATTGTTTCCATGGGTGTGAGGTCTCTTGGTACAAGCTCGGTGATGCCCAATGCTAGAATATGACCCTCGCTGGACGATACCTCCATTCCAGGTAGCACGACAAAATCCTCCCTGCCCTTGTTTTCCTTCCACAGTTTCAGGGAGCCTTTGATCTCGTTGTGATCGGTGATGGCTACACCATGCAGTCCAAGCTTCTTTGCATGCCTCAGAATCTCTTCTGGCGATGCGGAACCATCGCTTGAATAAGAAGAATGAACATGTATGTCGATCTTCATCCGAATCACTATTTTATTTCGGCACCGTTCTCCACTGGCTTATGCACAGTTATAAAACCACCAAACTCTGTGGCCAATGGTATGGCCTCCTTCTGGTCTTTGATGATATACAATGCTATCTGAGTGCCTGCAAGGGCACTGCTGATGCCCTCCTTGACAGCCCTTGTTTCCTTACCTATGTTCGCCTTTTCGTCTTCGGTTGCTGTGCCAACCTTCAACTCGATCTTCTGGAAATCGGAAAAGGATATCTGCTTCTCTGCCGCCTCAGTTTCGTATCCTCGGCCAAAGACCCTCACGCCGGGATCCTCATCTGACAGTGGAGATAGCAGGCTCACAACGCCTTTTTCATCCTCGGCTGCCAGAAGCATGCCTTTGGACTTGATTCCCCTCAACTTGGCGGGTTTGAGGTTCATCACAACCACGATTTTCCTGCCCTGCATCTCCTCCTTGGTGTAGTAGGTTTTCAATCCAGCCACGAGCTGCCTTTCCTCGTCTCCGAAATTCACCTTCATGATATACAGCTTCTCGGCATTCGGATGGTCCTCGACGCTTTCTATCACGCCGATCCTCAGGTCCAAAGCTTCGATGCCTATGGTCTTCTCAGCCTTTTCCTCCTTTACTTCCTTCGCCTCCTTCTCCTCTTCCTCCAAGTAAAGTTTTTTGAACAGGGGAAGGGGTCTTTCTAGGCCTTGACCAGATTCTATGTCCTTTATTGCCTCATCCCAACTGATCTCGGTCAATGATCCTTCATATCCAAGCAAATTCCACAGTTTGTCCGCAGAGAAGGGCAGGAAAGGATACATCGTGATGCACAACGCCTTCACCATCCCGCAGCAGATATGCAAAACAGTGCTGCATTCCTCTCTGTTCTCGTTTATCAACGCCCACGGTGCTCTAGCATCGAAGTACCTATTACCGTAATGCGCCAATTCCATGACGCTTTTCATGGCCTTCTTGAACTGACATTTCTCTATATACCCGGACACTTCATTTACCTGGACTTCGATCTTTTCCAAAGCTTCTCTGTCCAAGGGGGAGAGCTCCTTTACATCAGGCACCTCCCCGAAATTCTTGTGTGTAAAAGAAAGCACCCTGTGGATGAAATTGCCGAGCGTGGATACCAGCTCATCGTTGTTCCTCCTGACGAAGTCATACAGAGTGAAATCGGCATCCCTTGTCTCGGGCATGTTTATGGATAGATAATATCTCACCTGGTCAGGCTCGAATTTTCGAGGTATGTCAGGAATGGCAAGTGAGCTCCCGCTGCTCTTGGAG
>CBDUXN010000196.1:0-6144 GCA_965371185.1 uncultured Thermoplasmata archaeon | reverse complement strand
GAACGTAATCCGAGGCTGCAGAGGCAAGGAAGATTATAACACCCTGCATGTCTTCAGGTTTACCCCAGCGGCCTGCGGGTATTCGGGCCGTGATGTCTCGGTTGCGTACAGGATCGGCGATCAAAGCAGAGTTGAGTTCAGTTTCCATATATCCTGGGGCGATAGCATTCACATTTACCCCGCGATGAGCCCATTCATTTGCTAGGGCTTTGGTCAGCTGGGCAACGCCTCCTTTAGCGGAAGCATATGCTGGAACGGTTAACCCGCCAGAAAAACTGAGCAGCGAGGCAATATTGATTATTTTTCCATAACCCTTTTCCAACATCACTCGACCCGCCAGCTGGTTTAGTAAAAAATAAGAATTCAAGTTAATCTCAAGAATCTTATCCCAGGCATCAATTGGAAACTCTTCGGCTTTATATCGATCCTGCATGGCGTGATTGGTGACCAGGATATCAAGTGTACCTAACGTTTCGAGACAATTATCGAAGATGGTGTAAAGTTGATCGCGTTCTCCCATATTGGCCTTAAATGGATAGACTTTACGCCCAACCGATTGGCTAAGTTCATCCGCGGCAGCGAAAATGGCATCACTGCTGCTCAAAATGGCGACATCCGCACCTGCCTGTAACAGACCTTCAGCCATTGCTCTTCCTAATCCTCGGCTACCGCCGGTCACCAATGCTTTCTTGCCTGTGAGGTCAAAAAGTTTCATCATCCTAACTTACCTCAAATAAGATTTTTAAATATTCGCTCTTCTTAGCAATTTGAAATGCATAGTCTGGCTCTTCCAGAGGGATTCTCTGGAACGGAATTGATTTAAGATCTATTTTTTGATCTGCTGTAAGTCGAATTGCCCGTTCAAAATCTGTCTGTGTATAAACCCTTGAACCAACCATATTGATCTCTTTAAATGTTAGAGTTTGCAAATCCAAGGACGCCGGATGCTTGAAGACGCCTACCTCAATAATCTGGCCTTGGATTCTCACCAAATCAAGTAAGTTGTGAAGTACACTCGGGTGACCCGTTGTTTCGAAGAGGATATCACCACCTTGTCCGCTGCTGAGATCAAGCACTCTTTCCACCAAATCATCATCAGCAGCGTTGAGAACGGTGAAACCCAACTCTCGACCGATGGAGATCCTGATTGGATCTACTTCTGTGACAATAACACGGTTGGCACCGCTTACAACTGCTACTTCAGCCATAAGGAGGCCAATTGGTCCTGCTCCGGTGACGATAGCTACATCGCCGATACTTATTCGGGAGATTCGGGCTGCGTGAACACAAACAGCTAATGGTTCAATCAATGCCCCATAATAATCATTCAAACCTTGGGGAAGTTTATGAACGGCCTCTCCTTTTACGAGAACAAATTCTGCAAATCCTCCATCCTCGTCAATACCCAATAACTTGAAGTTTCGACAGACATTTGGTGTTCCATTCCGACAGGTATAACAAGTTCCACATGCAAGCAGCGGATTCACTGTAACACGATCACTGATTTGCAAATGAGGGGGGGAACCTCGTGCTACATCAGCAATCCTTCCAGAAATCTCATGGCCCATCACAAGCGGTGGCGTGGCCCGGGGATGGTTCCCAGCTAAAATTGCCAGGTCAGTCCCGCAAATACCTGCATAGGCTACTTTAATTAATATTCCTCCATCAAATATCTGTGGAACCGGTTTTTCCACCAGCTCGATAGAATCTTTGCCTTGGTAGCTAATGGCTTTCAAAAGCTAATCTCCAAATCCTCAGAAAATCAAAATGCCATTTCTGATTGTTGTTGTTCTACGGTCTCGGAGTCCAAAATTTTGATAGTGCTGTTACTTACAGAGCACAATGCTATTAAAACCTTAATCCAACAATGGAAAATGTGGAAATCAAATGATCTATTCCTTTTGGGAATATTGTAGATAAGATTTTATATCTTCTCCCACATAAGCCTTCCATACAATTTGATTGTATTCGTAATCCCAGTCGAGGTCGCCCCCAAACAATAAATGCAAACTATTGCTGTTGAAGATCAAATTGCCTCTATTATCGAATGTCATTCCATCCACCCAATTCATTTTTTCGCCTGTTACGAATTCCTTAAATGATTCATCAGCAGGATCGAATATTCCAATTCCTTTACCCTCAAGCATTGTGTAATAAATCAATCCTTGATTGTCGGCGCACATTCCATCGGTGTTTGTGCCTTTTGAACCCAGATCCCTGACAGCCTCGCGAATATCATCTTCACTGGTACTGAAATCACGCAGGTACGAAGTGTCGACACAATACAGGTTGCTCGACGACAAAGGGCACCAATATAATGTTTTTCTATCTGCTGCCAGGGCGATTCCATCCGCTCCTGTCCGCATGGGTTCTTCTTTCCAGGCTTTATGGCCATCAATGGCGAACCAGTGACCGGGCACATCCTGGACGCTCTCGTGCTGGTGGAGTACCCTGCGCAGTTCTTTTGACTTCATGTTGAATACGATGAGACCACCTTCGAGAGGATCGCTGAAAATGCCTGAATCGGCAATATAAATAAAACCATTTATATTGTCGATCATCAAATCGTTTAAAAAAGATGCCTGATATGATGCGATTTCATTGGGAATTGTGATTGAATCAATTAATTCGTTCTTTGTTATATCCCAAGCGACAAGTTTCTGGGCTCCTTCAATACATGGAGCTCCTTCAATATGTCCCTGATCTAAAAACCAGGCGATATTGTTTTCATCAATGTCCCAACCTAACACAGATTGAAGTGCTTCAGGATTTCCAATTTCATTCATCACCCAGCTTGGATAAGCGTATAACTTTGCCTCACCATCTACAACCTCAATCTTATTGACCGTAGCCGGAATACCTGGTGCCCAACGAGGAACGGATAGGTAGAAATTCCCATTGGCATCAACCTTGAATCCTGCTGCCATCGCACCTTTCCAGTATTCAGCTGACTCAAATTCCCCTCTTAATTCATCGCTTGGAAATACCCAATCCAAGCGCTTCCAATTGAATAGGATTTCATAATCTCCTGGATTCATTTTCATTCTCCTTGACATCAAAAGATTCTAGTAACATTTTTCTTCTTCATCTAGGCTCAAGGTAAATCAATAACCAGAGCTTTCATATTAATTCTTTACCATGAGCTAGCGTCTCGCCTGTCATCTTATCAAAAACCAAGATTCGCTCAGAATCGAACGATAACCATACCTTATCGTTGGTATTAAAGAAAGCATTCGGGGCCGTTACAACCTGCATCTGGGTATTCGCCACATTTAACGTAATCACATTTGAATCACCCAAAGGCTCAACAACAAAAACAGAAGCCGGCAGACCTGATCCCTGTTCCTTCGAGATGAACACATAATAAGGGCGAATCCCGAAAATTATTTCTTCAGGGAGTTTACCCCGCTCAACAAAATCAATTAATGTTTCAGGTAGCGTGGTTCGCACATCGTCGCTAGCAATTGATACCAAGTAATGTTTTCCATTGTCCTTGATAATCCGACAATCTAAGAAATTCATTGACGGTTCACCAATAAAGCCTGCCACAAATGTGTTAATTGGATGATGGTAGACCTCTTCCGGCGTTCCTGTTTGAACAAGGACACCGTCGTTCATGATAGTTATCCGGTCCGCCATAGCCATCGCTTCTTCCTGATCGTGGGTAACATAAACCATGGTATACCCAAGCTCAATGTGTAATCGTTTTAGATACGCTCGCATCCTTCCACGTTGGCGGGTATCGAGATGGGAAATTGGTTCATCCAGGACAAACACCTCAGGCTGGCGAATTAATGCTCTTGCCAATCCGGTGCGTTGGGCCTGACCGCTGCTCAAGGCTCTAGGCATACGGTATAATAAATCAGTGATCTCCAGGATCTTCGCAATATCGAGTACTTTTTCTTTGATTTTGTCATCCTTCCATTTTGCCGCTCGAAGTGGAAAAGCCAGATTTTCATAAACATTGAGCGTTGGATACAAAGCATAGGTTTCAAATGCCATTGCCACCCCTCGATCCTTGGGAAATACCCGATTGACGCAGCGATCTCCAAAATAAATTTTTCCACCATTAATTTCCTCAAGGCCGGCAATACATCGCATAGTGGATGACTTTCCACACCCAGAAGGCCCTAAAAATGCCATAAACTCACCATCTGCAATGTCTAAGTCAATCTCTTTAACGGCATGAACTGAGCCGTATTTTTTGTCTAGTTTCTCTAATCGAATTGAAGCCATGAAAAAATTCTCACTGGATCATTTGTTGAGGTTTTGGATGCGATATGGATTTTCCACTTTCAGAAAATATATGAATATTATCTTCGGAAATGTTCAACCAAGCTGTATCCTGGATATCGAAATTTAAACTAGGATCTGACACAGATTGGATAAGATGTTGATCTTGAAGCCGGCAAGTGATGATGTTCCTGTATCCAAACGTTTCAACAACATACACCTCTGCTGGCATATAATATTTTGAGGATCTCTGCGGCGAAATTTGAATATCAGTCGCTCGAATGCCTAAACGAATGGAACTGCTGCCTTGATTTTGCTCATCAATCAAGTTTACTAATGCCTGGCTGATTTCCATAACCGAGTCTCCAACCATTATTAACGACCGACCATTCTCTTGTCTGATTTCTGCATCCAAGATACCCATAGGAGGATCTCCAAGGAAGCCAGCGACAAACTCATTCGAAGGTGAGTGATACACCTCGTGGGGAGTGCCTAGTTGAACAAGTTTTCCTTTATTCAAAACAGCAATGCGATCTGCAAACGCCATTGCTTCTTTGTAATCATGGGTGACATAGACAACGGTTGCTTCCCATTCCGCACAAATTGCTTTCAATTTTCCCCTCATATGATGACGTAATTTTGCATCGAGATGTGAAATTGGTTCATCTAATAGATATACGTCAGCGTCTCGAATTAATGCTCTACCAAGAGCTACACGTTGTCGCTGCCCACCACTCATCTGACCAGGTTTTCTATCTAAAAGTGGGGCGATTTGAAGCAGCTCTGCCATTTCTCCAACTTGCTGATTAATTTGATTCTTATCGATGTTTCGTGCTCGGAGGGGAAACGCTATATTATCGAAAACACTGAGATGGGAGTACAAGGCATAATTTTCAAATGCCATGGCCATGTTCCGATGCTCAGGAGGTACATCAGTTAGTGACTGCCCATTGAAGCTGATCTCTCCTTCTGTTAATGGACTGATACCGGCGATTAACCTTAGTGTGGTTGATTTCCCGGCCCCTGCAGGACCGAAGATAACTAAGAATTCTTGATTTTTACACTCGATATTGAGATCATTAACCGCAATTGTCTTCCGAAACCGTTTCGTAACGTGCTTGAGAGTCAACATTAATAAGTCTCCAACTCCAGCTCTTCTTCCTGTTCCTTAAGCCATTTTTTCCTCGCCCGATTTCTCCCCCAAAACCAATATAGAACGGCTATCAGCAAGGGCACCGGGAAGCCGATTGAACAGGAGATGTATGGATCAAGAAATTTCAACCACACCAACCCGAAGAAAATAAACACTAAGAACGATCGGAATGTTAGATCCCAATAATCGCCAAAATTCATGAAAGATTTTTCCATTAGTAGTTACCCTCTTACAGCTCCAAATGTCAACCCTCTCACGAAATACCTCTGCAGAGAGAGAGCAAAAATAATCGTTGGGATTACAGCTATTACTGCTGCTGCAGAGAGTGGCCCCCATAATATTCCCCTTTGTGTCATAAAACCTGCAACACCAATCGTAATTGTTCGCGCCACGTCTCTGGTAAGCAGAAATGCAAAAAGGAATTCGTTCCAAGCGAAGATTAATGAAAAGATCGCCGTGACAACAATTCCCGGAGCAGCTAAAGGTAATACGACCTTATAAAAAACTCTAAACCTGGAATAGCCGTCCAGGCGAGCAGAATCTTCTAGCTCAATAGGAATCTCCTGGAAAAACGAATACATAAGCCAGATGGCAAACGGCAAATTGAATACCGTATAGGTGATGATTAATGCTCCAATTGTGTCCAATCCAATATTCAGAAATTGCCCCACTACAGATTTGCCAAGGCCGCGAAAGATGACAAAATATGGCAGGATAACAGCGATGGCCGGAAACATCCTGGTGGTTAAGATAAAGAA
>CBDUXN010000195.1:0-6217 GCA_965371185.1 uncultured Thermoplasmata archaeon | reverse complement strand
CCAGTATAGCTTCCAGGTGAGGTTCAAGGATGAGGATGAGGAATGGTCCGATTGGTTTGTCCAGAATGATTACTTCAACTTGAAGAACAGCCTCCCGACAGTGGGTATAACAGCTCCGATCGATATTGAGCAAAAATCCAGCACGGTCACCTTCACGGTAACAGGCTACGACGGGGAGGACACCTCGCTGACCTACACATGGGACTTCGGTGACGGCGATACAACCGAAACTACCGAGGACACCGTCACTCATGAATACACCGCCCAAGGATCGTTCCTGGTCACCGTAACCGTGAAGGACACCGACGGCGGAGAGTCAACTGACACGAAGACCATTACCATTCCAAGAGATGTAGTAGGAGGAGATGGTGATGGCGGCCTTGACATGATGACGCTGCTGCTCATATTGCTACCGCTTATCATAGCAATCGTGGTACTTGTGCTGCTTCTGACAAGGAAAAAGAAGAAGCCGGAAGAGGTACCGCCAGCTGCGGCACCGGCAGCCCCGATGGCAGCTGAGCCTGGAGTGGCGGCAGCACCCGGTGTAGCAGCAGCACCGCCTGAAGCAGCTCCCATGGCAGCGCCAGCAGCGGAGGTCCCGGCAGCGATACCTGCTGCGATACCAGCGGCGATACCGGCAGCGATACCTGCAGCAGCACCGCCTGCAGCGCCCAAGGAAGGCGCGAAAGCAGGACAGAAGATCAAATGCCCCAAGTGCGGCACGGCATTTGCGGTTGAGAGCGCTGAAAGACCGATCACCATCGAATGTCCCAGCTGCGGGGCCAAAGGCAAGCTCACCTAGTGAGGGGCTTTCCCCCTCTCAAAATTTTTATTCCCCAACAGCATACAGCTTAGCATGTGCCCCGAGATCATCAGGGCTGACAGGCTCAAAGAGGACAGGTGGGAGCGCTCGAAGCGAATCAAATGGTTGGATCTGAATTTAATAGAAAATGCGAAGGTGCTCGTTATCGGTGCGGGGGCCATAGGGAACGAGGTCTGCAAGAACCTTGTCCTGTCCGGCTACAGGAACATCACGATAATAGACATGGACTACATCGAACGCTCCAACCTGAACAGGTGCATATTCTTCTCAGATCTGGATGCAGACGAAAAGAAATTGAAGGCCGAGGTCGTGGCAGAGCAGCTCCAAAAACTGGGGGAAGACCTGAACATATCACACCATGCAGATAAGATCCAGGACATGCCTGAGGATTTCATTCCATCACATGATCTGGTTTTCGGATGCTTGGACAACGTTGCAGCGAGACTGCATGTCAACGCCTTCTGCTGTCATCACCGCATTCCCTACATAGACGGCGCAACTGACGGTTTCATAGGCAAAGTGCAGGTTGTATTACCACCTAAAACTCCTTGTCTGGAATGCACCATGAACAAGACCCACATGAAGGTGATGGAGAAGAGGTTCAGCTGCACGGGTCGGGACGTCACCTTCTTCGAGGAAAAACTCCCAGCCGAGATCACGACCACAAGCGTCATCGCGGCATTGCAGGTCAGGGAGGGCATGAAGATCACCTGTAAAAGGGAGGACATGCTCTTCGGCAGGCTCTTCTACTACAACGGCGTTAACAACATGTCAGAGGTTTTTGACATCGAGATCAACCCGGATTGCCCTCACCATGTCTAGAACTGCATAACGCAGAGGCCAGGGCTATTGAGGCCGTATAATCCTCCTTTTCCCTTGAAGTGTCAACAAATAGCTTATCCATGTTGACCACGGGCGCTCCAATGCCCTTTGCCCCGCCAAAAAAATGCAGAGCTCTGAATATCAAATTCCCTGTTATACCATCAGGTGCAATAACGAAATTCGAACTCTCCACAGCCTTCTCGAGCAGTATACCGAAATGCTTTGCCTGCATGCCTTTATCCAGGGCCATGCTCGTCAACTTTTCCCCCTCCAAGAGCATCTCGTCCACCTTCATGTGCCTGCCAAAATCCTCTAGTCTGCCTCCAGACAGCACACCTATCTTTGACCCAGCCTTGAATTTTGCAAGCAGCTCGCAGCCGTAAGTCACCAGCTCCATCTTCTCTTCAATGCTCTGACCCTCGTCTATACCCACAGGCGCCAACAGTACCAGTCTCCCGTCCCCGAACATGAGAAAAGCGATTCGCAGCACCTTTTCAACCCCAAATCCGGATTTCAACTCACCGAGCACGGTCTTCGCACTGAGGGTGCCCCTGACACCTGCCTCTATCTCACCCTCTTTCAAGGCTGATACGAGGCTCTGCGGGTCATCAAATACCTCCACCTCAGCGAAACCCTTTTTCTGCGCAGTTTCGGCACTACGAGCAACAACCCCCCCTCCGCCGTCACCGATCCCGATTTTGGAATTTCTCTTCTTGGCTATTTTTTCCACCTGAGTTATAGACAGCATCATATCACCTTCAACGCCTCCGGCCAGGAACCGAGGCAGGGCTCGCCCTGCGCTTCAAAGGAAAGCCGAACATCCTGCATATCTTTGCCACCTCTTTGCATCTCTTAGTCGGGTAGGCACTGTATGGATTTGGATCAGAGAGCAAGAAATAGAGAGCATTAATAACAGCCGCCAGTTTCGTATTGGGGAGCCACTTCTTTCCCAGTATGCTCACGCAGACCTTCCCTTTCTTCTTTGGTATGATGTTGGGATGGTGGATATCCGTGAGCCAAGTTACTGTGGGTGGTTTATATGGATGCAGGTAGGAAAGAACCATCCTGAACTCATGCCACTTCACGTACTCTGTGAAAGGCCATGTTCCTTTGTCGGCCAGTTCTTTTACATATCCCCTGTCGCATCTCAGCCTTCCTTCATACGTCATCAGGTCCACCATCTTGACCAGAGGGAACTGCGCCCTGAGATACCTGTACTCCTCTATCAGCTCCTCCTCGTTCACAGCGGCCTTGATCCCTTTTGGCATCACTTCAAGGACATCGAACTCACCTGCAGCCCTCTCGTCCCCGATAACCTTTCCCCCATGAACCAGGCATACATGCTCTGGCACCATGTCGTTCAACCTGCACACCATGTTCTTGACCTTCCAAACCGGGCAGTCTGGCTTTAATTGGAAAATTGTGGAAAAACCTTCGCCTATCGGCGTCTGAACAACGAGGCGCATTGGATCTCCTTACCGTTCGGTTTAATCGAGTGCCTCGGATTTATAGGTTTCGCAGTTAAAAATTCTCCAGCCCTGCTAAAAATGCCTTTTAATTGTCCTCACAAATTCAGCGCCTTATGTTCTTGATGACCCTGACATTCGGCTTTTCACCCATTCCGGGATCCTCAGCCTCGCTGGGTGAATACCACCCCATCAATCCGCATGTCGGACATGTGATGCTTCCACCGGAGTACGGCACGCTGACGAAGAACATGTCCTCACATCGGGGACAGATCACCTCTACTTCGGACATGCTTGGGCGTTGCATCGAAGCATCCATCAAAAGGTACCTCTGGGACAGTATCCTCTCCTTGGCCTTCCAGGTCTGCCTCCAGTCGATGAACGATAGAGCGGTTGTGATTAGGAACAACGGAAGTAGAATGAAGATGAGGATTATCATCTCGATATGGGCCTCGCCGTAAGTGTTGATGTGCACCGTGGTGGCATACTCGTTGTCAAGATAAGCTGTCAAAAACACCCACAACAGCATCAGGAAAATTCCGAGCATGAGAAAATCGCCGAAAAGCCTCAGCCTCTTCAAGGTGTCGATCTTCCTGACCATGGTTTCACGCCCTTTTATCTTCTTTGAACATATATTGGCATGAGTTTACTTATCGTTGTTGGTTGACAGGTAAACCTTTTTCTTAAATGAAACATGCAAATCCGGCTATTAAAACGTTGTTTGGTACCTTCCTCAGAAACACCAATTTACCATCGGCCTGCCCCTCATCTTTTACCCACCGACTTCCACCTTCCGCCCACTTGTGCTGCCCTTCGCCCGGCCTCATCCATCATCCCTGATGCCCACCGCTCTGCCCCCTCCTCCCGCCCGTATTGCCCGCCGCCTTCTCCCAGTCTTCCACCCGATAATATAGCTTTCAGTTGCTCAAAATCTCTTAAATGGAGAGGCACCTAAGAGAGACAAAAATAAAGCCGAAACCTTTCTAATACCCCAAACCAATGCCGACTCGTGGGCAGATGGGTGTAAACATATCGGACATAGTGACAAAAGAGAAGAAGAGCCTGTCCGAGTTCAAGGGCAAGTGGCTCGCGATAGATGCGTACAACACCCTATATCAGTTTCTCTCCATAATCAGGCAGCCGGATGGTACGCCTCTGAAGGATTCCGAGGGAAGGGTCACATCACATCTAACCGGCCTGCTTTACAGAACCACGAACCTCATGGAGACAGGCGTGAAGCTCGTGTTCGTCTTCGACGGAGAACCACATGAATTGAAGTCCGGCACCGTGATGGACAGGCGCCATGTCAGGGAGAAGGCAAGGGAGGAATGGAAGATCGCCTTGGAGGAAGGAAACCTGGAAAGGGCGAGAACCAAGGCCCAGCAGACCTCCGTGCTCACATCTGAAATGGTGGAGGCTGCAAAGGAACTGCTGGGAGGTTTGGGAATACCATGCGTTCAATCCATTAGGGACGGCGAGGCCCAGGCCAGCTACATGGCCGCCAAGGGCCACGTTTGGGGCGTTGCATCCCAGGATTTCGACTCCCTTCTTTTCGGTGCGCCAACGCTGGTGAGGAACCTCACCATCACAGGCAGGAGAAAGCTGCCAAGGAGAAGGGAATATGTCGATGTCATGCCCGAAGAGGTTGATCTGAAGGAAACTTTGTCCACTCTCGGCATAACCAGGGAGCAGCTCGTTGACCTCGCCATACTCGTCGGCACCGATTTCAATGAAGGTATTAAGGGCATCGGCCCGAAGAAGGCCCTAAAGCTGATTGCGCAGCATGAAAACCTCGAGAACATCTTCACCGAAAAGGGGTTCACCATAGATGATTACGAAGCGGTAAGGAAAATATTCCTGAATCCCGAGGTCACGGACGAATATGAGATTTCCCAAGGCGGCATTGACGTTGAAGCGATCATGGCGCTGATGGTAGACGATTACGACTTTTCAGAGGAGAGGGTGAGGAGCGCCTTGGCTAAGGTTGAAGAGCAGAGGAAGGTCGAGGCCCAGAAGAGCCTGGACCAATGGTCTTAGGGATGATAACATGAAGGACATCGAGAAGATAACGGCATGCTTTGAGAAGGACAGTAAAAAACTCTTCACGCCCAAGGAAATCGAAAAGACCTGCAAGATGGAGGCCAAGAAGGTGAGGAACTTACTTGCAAAGCTATTGAAACAGGGAAAAATAGAGAGGGTTTCCAGGGGAAAATACCGCCTTTCCGAGCCAATGAAGCCCCTTTCAAAAGACAGCATCAAACGTTATTTCAAGACCCTTGAAAAAACTTGTGAAATCGCAATTCATGAGCTCATGCTCACTGAATCTTTGGTTGGAAAGGAAGATAAAGAGGAAATAGAGCATCAGATCGCCTATTTCGCCAGGCATCTTGTCAAGGTTAGATGGGAGTTGAACAGGGGTACCATAGATTCCATGGAGATCGATGAGGAAGTGTTCAAAAGGGCGAGGAAGATACACGAGTGGTCCAAATTCGTGTTCGAGGACAGCCAAGCAAGGAAGAAATAGGTCCGCCACGGTTTCTCCCCTCTACTTTTGTTTCCCGCCACCGTACCCCCGCCTCCCGCCCTTCTACCCACCACCATCTCCCCGCCTCCCACCCTCATGAATTCTTAGTTATTTTATGAAACCCCTTGACTTGACATTCTCCATTAATCTCGGCAAAAAATTATTATGCAACCTAACTCATTATCTACAGTTCAGGGGTATTATCATGGCGCCAGACGAAGAAAAACCGACAAAGGACAAGATACTGGCTGACTATTACGGTAGTGAAAAGGTCACGGCCTTGATCGCATTGAAGGTGGACACCCAGAATGTGGCGGCACTTGCTGCTAACATCTCGAAATACGATGACGTTGAGGATGTGTTTTTGGTTACGGGCGACATCGACATCATAGCAAAGGCGCACTTCAAAAACTACGAAAGCTGCAATGATTTCGTTTTGAAAACCGTCCGTTCATTTGAGGGTGTCAAGGACACGAAAACCCTCATGGTGGTGACAACATACAAGGAGCGTGGCACTCAGAAACAGCCGTAGGAAGTTCATCTTTTTCCCACCCTCCATCAAACCCGCCCGCCACCCCCCTC
>CBDUXN010000194.1:0-6394 GCA_965371185.1 uncultured Thermoplasmata archaeon | reverse complement strand
AAGAGAACTCAATATTCATATAGTTTTAAGAATTAGGGATAACCACAGATAACGCCAAAATAAACAGAAAAACGAACATTAATTTTTTCTTTCTGGTATCAATTTCATTCTCTTCCATTGCTACATAGATTACCTTCAATCGCTCCTCATTAAACCTCATCTTCAGGTGGAGGTGGCCAATCATCATCCGGTGGCGGTGGTAATTCCTTTTCTGCAATATCGGGAGGTGGTGGGGGTAATTCTTTCCCAGCAACCGGTGGGAGGAACGGCATCTCTTCTGATTTGTGCTTCTTTGAGAGGAGAAACACCACAATCAGCATCACGATAATCAATATTATCAAGATTAAAAGAAATAACAATGGTAACTCTACTTCCCTTGGTTTTTCCGCCGGCATCTGCCACTTGTTGGGGTTTAATGGGTCATAGTCCTCATTGTCGTTGTATCCATCTCCGTCGGTATCCTGCACAAATGAATTCGTACCCATTACCCCCTCCATTTTATCAGAAAGGCAAACGTTGTCATATTCATCATCGTAAAAGTCAGGAATACCATCTCCGTAATTGTCTGGTAGAGGGGTTACGTTCACCCAGATGATGTCAGTACCACTCAGTCCCGCAGCATCTTTCACAGTGAGCTCAACAGTGTAATTGTCATCTATATCGAAAACGAAATTAACATAATTCCCGTAGAGCCAGATGTCTGTGCCGTCGTAGAGGATGTGCCAGGTGTAATTCACAACACCTATATTGTCACTGCTGCCCAGGCCGTCGAAAAATACGTTTGTGCTGACATTGCAATAAACGTTGTCACCAGCAGAAGCGGTGGGTTCATCGTTGTCACTCACACTCAGTTCCTTCGCCGAGGTGAGATTCCAGTTAGAAGATGTATCATTGGCGCAAAATAAATAGTGCAGGACATCCAGGCTGTGTGGTACAGTGATTGTGTGATTCCATACGCAATCTCTTTCATGGTCCATGCTTTCGTTCACACATGTTTCGGAACCGAACCAGTACCCGACACAGACATTATGAATATCGATGTTATCAGCCACTTCGATGCTGAAGGTGAACTGATCACCGGTGGTGGCACTGGTAGTGGTTCCGTCTATCCAGAACGTTGGTCTGTCGTTGTCCTCTATGATAACAGTCTTTACGGTTGTCACATTCCAGTTGTCAGAAGTGTCATTGGTATGGAATATATAGTGCAGATCTTCCAGGGTGTCTATCAACATGATCGTATGTTCCCATACATTCTCAATGCCTTTTGCCATACTGACTTCCCCGTGTGCCCCGGTTCCGTACCAATATTCTACCCACGCCCCATAGACCTCGATATTGTCAGTTACCTCAATTGCGAAGATAAGAGAATCTCCCGTGGCGGCTGTGGTGGCTGTGCCATCTGTTCCAAAGACTGGTTTGTCATCGTCTATTACAGCAAGGTCCCTCAAGGAAGTGGTATTCCAGTTATCAGAAGTGTCATTGGCACGGAATATATAATAGAGTGCCTCAGCATCTTTCGGAGGGGTTATGGTATAGGCCCAGTCATCACCGGATTTGCTCATTGAAACATTGTTATGGGCATCAAGATCATACCAGTATTCTACATACACCGAGGAGACAACCGTGAAGTCCGTCAAGTTTGCCCTTAGAATGAACTCATCACCAGTGGTGGGGGTGTCAGTGGTGATATCTTCAATCTCAGGCGGGGTTATGTCCACGGTAAATGTTCCAGAATCCATTCCTTGGTTCCATGCACCATCAAAGGCCTTTACATCCACCGTATGTAACCCTGTGGTCAAACCTATGAAGGTATAGCTCGAACTCGTACCGACATCAATCCATGTCCCTTCGTCTATTCGGACCTCATAGTGGTTAACACCGGAATTGGTGTCATCGCCGATCCATTCAACTGTTACATTACTGACATTGAACAGATAAAATGCAGGTGGTGCCGTGATGGTAACAGTCGGAGGGATGGTATCGATAGTGAACAACACACGGCTCATATTCTTATGGCCAACGCTATCAGTAACGTTCACCTTCACTATGTGCGCACCCTCAGAAAGAGATACGTATGTTTGGTTTGTGGCAAACCCCACATTGGTCCATGTCCCGCCATCGATCTGTGCTTTATAATAGGCCACGCTGCTGGTATCATCGCTGCCCGTCCAATTAACTGTAACATTTTTTTCGCTTATATATGTTCCATTCAAAGGCGATGTTATCGCAACAGTTGGATCGGTGTTATCAATAATAACATTCACGGATCGTTCGATATAGTAAGAACCGTTATAGGCTCTTGCATAAATGGTGTTCAACCCATCGGCATAGAACGTTGTGTTCCAGCCATATGACCAATTTAATGTGCAGTTAGCAGATTGCCAAGGACCGCCATCTATTTTCACCTCAATTTCTGTAATTAAACTCGATGCTGTTCCTGTAATGGTGATGTTACCCTTCACATAGTCGCCTTCTGATGGATGCATTACGCTCAAATGGCCTACCAGGCCCTTTATACAAAAATTTGCTGTGTCGTTTAAGTCGTACAAATCATGCCAAGTTGAGCCGTTGAGGTAATAGCTCTCGCCTGGGTTGGATGCTGATTCAACGAGAGTGCCATCGGAAGGGCCACCAAGCAAGACGGGAACATAGGAGGTTCGGTCATACGGATGACCTCCCACAGACAGAAAAATATAAATGTAAAAATCGTCGCCTCCAACAAGGTTGACAGGCGTGTCCAGATCTATGGTGTGGAATCCTTCATATTCGATGGTGGCTGATTTCGTGGATAATTCATCAAGAAGTTCGCCGCCTTCGAAGCGGTCGTAAATTTTCACGGTGAAGTCAACGTTATCCGCTGCGGTGTAGAAGCTCACGGCCTGAAGCTGTTCATCATCGGTGGCGACAAACACGTTGAACGCCTCCGTGTAGTTCTCCAAGGTATCGCGCCAGCCGTGGTAATCATGGTAGTAGGTATGGTTATAAGCCAGATACTGCACGTCCTGGAAGGAAACAGCGCCCATCTCGGGGTGCTGGCATGTGTGCTTGTCATAATAGGATATCCAGAAGTAGCCTGAATAACCCCAACCCGTTCCCCAGCTGTTCTTGCAGAGCCATGCTCCAGGCAGGGGAGCCTGGGTTGCCATGGAATCGTTCCAGCCAACGATAGCCACAGCATGGTTGGGCTCAGAGAGATTGTCGGGAGGTTGATAGTGTGTGAGCTCCGGTGATTGCATGAATGAACTATGATAGCACATGCATGTCCCAATGACTCCGTCGGTCATGATCTTCGTCTTTATCGTGTCGATGTTGCTAAGGTCAGGTTCTGCAACGTACCACTCGATGTCCCTGGCATAATAATAATGATAGCTTGAATTGTATCTTTCAGGAGGTGTATCATATGATTGGCCATCGATATCGCGCACTGCTCCTTCGCCCCGGGAAAGATAGGCCGAGGTCACCCTGTAGTCGCCGCCCTTGTGCACCTCCAGTCCGCTGCCGTTGGGTGGATCTATGTCGTCGTTGTTGTGCTCGTTGAACCCGTTCCACCAGTCGAGGTGGTATTCCGCGAGGTTCGGCTCGCCGGACTCTCCTGCCGCTACCCAGTTGCCGGTCATGAGGAGGTTGCCTTCCATGGCGGCCATGGCCCCATGGGTCCAGCAGGTGCCTCCCTGCTGGCTCTTTACCGAAGTAACATAGTTCACACCATCAACATCCCGCAGGTCATAAGAGCCGGGCAGGCCAAAACCTCCATCTTGCTCACCTAGGATTACATCGTCTCCACTCACATTCCCGATCATCGCTGTAAATACAACAGCCATCCAAACTAACACTATCGCAAAAACTGGCCCACTTCTTATTATTTTCATATCACGTCCTACCTTTAAAGGATAATGCACATCCTATTTTGTGCAAATAACCTTATCTTTTCTTCGGTGGCCTAAGCCCCAGCCTTAGTTATAACCATATAACCTATTGACATCCACACTTATATGTCCTTCGCTATTCAGCCTGCAATTTCATTGGGCTCGTTAATGTTCATCCTCTGCTCGGAGCAAGATCGTGGGTTGGTTGCTGAAGGAGAAAAAAGGGATTTGAAGAAGGCGAAAAAGGATATGGTCATTGTAGACAATGAATTTTTAAGTCGAGGATATTGTCTGACAAAGCTATTCATGCGATATTTGGCCTTAATCCCCCATTTATAGCCGTTTTTAGCAAAATATGGTGAAATAGAAAAACTTATATAGTCTGACAAACATATATATATTGTCTGACGATTGTCAGATAAATGATGGTGAAGTATGGTATCGGGGTTCGTTTTCGGACCCAAACTACCGCCAGAAACCAGGCGATCTGGGCGATTCTGGAAGAAGCATGCTTACCATCCCTCATATAAATGACAAATATAAAAAACGGAGGTGAAAACGTGAAGGGATATCTCAAGGGAGTGTTCTTCAGTGCAGCAACGCTTTTCCTGTTCATGGCGCTGGTAACCCCTGCCGTTTCGGCAGCGGATTGCGCAACAGGCGACACAGGCTCAGCTTACCAGGCACCAGACCTTTTGGCGTACGAGCCGCCAGCAGCCCCTGAACCCGAAGTCGAGACTGATACACCAAGCGATCCAAGTGAGCCTATGCCAGAACCCGAGAAAGCCGAAGAAGGCATGGGAACTGAGGAACCTTCCCCAGAGGAAGCTATAGTGGATGAGGATCCTGATAGCTCTGTTGTCATTATCTCGCAGCGGGGAAACGGCAAGGGCAAGGCGCTTGCCAAAGGCCTAGACCACTATAAAAAAACAAAGTGAGATCCATGGGTAGGGGCCTAAAAGCCCCTTACCCTAATCTATATAAGGATGGGGATTGAGGACGGTGAAAAAAGATTGTTGGAAGATTTTCATTTTGGCTTTTGAAAAGGAGGTGGAAAAGATTTGAATGGGGCCATCCAAACCATTTAATCCAGGCAGATCTGACAGACTTCAACGGAGTACCCATCTTGACCATGGAAGACGACCATGCCCGGAAAGGCTGGGCTATCGGACTCCCAGACAAGAAGGACACAACTGTCATTATGGGCATGAAAACATTAGTGCAGATCAAATACGAGAACCTCTTGACTGACAACGGGAGCCAGTTCAGCAGAAAAAACGCTGAGATACGAAAATACTGTGAAGAATTCATCACTGGGAAACACATATGGTCTATCCTTCATCATCCTCAAACCCTCGGAAAATTAAGCGCATACCAGAAAGGACTGAAACACTTTCTCAGACACAAACTAGGACGGTCTAGGAACAGAGCATTGATCAACAAATGGATCAGAGTATACAACCTTCTGTACAACAATGGAAAATACCACTCTGGAATAGGGACCTATCCTGAGATAAGATATTCTGGCCAGCGTGATAATGAGTGGTATGTAAAGCTTGTAAAAATGCTTAAATTGGAAGATGTCCTATGCATCTCTCCGCAGAGGGGTGACATATCTCCCTAGGTACAACAAGTTTTTGGTGTTTTTACAACGATAGTCTTATATATTGTTGTAGTATTACAGCCATTCACTATAGTATTAGAGTGATTCCCATGTGTAAAGACGTTCCTTGCAAACCTCCAGACGATGCACATCCGAGGTGGATTAAACTTCGTAATTTTGTTAGAGCGCTTCGTTTTCCTACTCGATGGTTAATAATCGAATATATCGGCGAGGGCAGTAGAAGCACAAAAGAGATTTATGACCATCTGATTGAAAAAGGGGAACAATTAACGAAATCAGGATTATATTATCATCTCTCTGAGCTTAAAAATGCAGATATTATCGAGGTTGCTGAGTATATAGAAGAGGGAGGTGGTGCACCGGAAAAAGTATGGAAACTGAAAACGAAAAAAATCGTAATTGATCTATTGAAAATGGAAGAAGATACTACCTCGGTGAGTGAATGAATATTACTGTAATTATTATCAATATTATAGCCATTGCTGGTCTTTTGATAGCATTTATTAAAGATCGAAAGAAAGCTATACAATCCCTTAAAATGGCTGGAAAATCATTCATCAAAATAATCCCAATGGTTCTAATTATAATCCTTTTTATCGGTCTGCTTCTTGGATTTATGCCGCCCAGTCAAATATCAAGATTCGTAGGCGAACAATCGGGAATAGGTGGTGTGCTACTTATAGGAGTAGTAGGTGCGTTGATGCACATCCCAGCTCTGATCTCGTTTCCTCTCGCAGCATCCCTTCTTGAGAGCGGAGCATCGATTACTGCGGTTGCCGCTTTTATCACCACATTAACTATGATTGGAACAATCACATTACCTCTGGAGATAAAAGAACTCGGAAAGAAGATGGCACTTCTCCGGAACGGATTGAGTTTTGTCATTGCAATTATCATTGCCCTT
>CBDUXN010000193.1:0-6584 GCA_965371185.1 uncultured Thermoplasmata archaeon | reverse complement strand
TAAAAAAGGCGGTTCATGAATAAGCACCGCGGCTAGTAAACAGAAGCTAATCTCTATCATGTTTATTTTATTTAAAGTTTTGGCAACTTTGCTTTAGTTGCAGTGGATAGGCAGCCTAATCTAATTTATTTTCATCTTCCTCTTTATCTTAGGCTGTATCTTCATTGCCACAGGGGTATTCCTATGGGGCATCGGTGTTGATTACGGTGTTATTCCCCTGGGGCTCGGTATCTTCATGTTGGGATTTTGGACGTTTATTATGGTAGTTAATCCTGAGTTGAAGGATTATGGTGAGGAGAGGCGGAGAGGGAGATAAAACATTGTAAATACTGATTGGCAACTTTTTAACGATGCATCGATATGGATTCGCTCTCAAATAATTTCGTACGAGATGCAAGTTGTAAATGCCTTTCTGATTGCACATATAATCTCCAAATTTTTTCCCATAGAGGATTATTAGGTTCTAAATCCTCGATAAAGAGGTTTAAATCATCTTCCTGAGCTCTTTTGGAGTCAATTCCACTAGAATGAAGAAACCACTCGCCAGTATCACAAAGCGTTTTTGCTGTTTTCTTTGCATAACTGGAAATTTTCTCTATCTTTTCTGTGTCGCCTTCAAATTTTTTTTTCAACATGTATTTTTCGAGCCACTCTTTTGTAAATTTTTGAGTTCTTTTAGTCGCCTTGTCGCACAACTCAAGAACGGCTGGTGGAAGTTGACTCAGCATTACTGCTTCAGGGTAGGGGGGTTTACCACCTACTTCCCGTAATTTTCCGGAGTATTTCTCATAAGCTTCTAAGAAAAATTTTGCAGAAACCCAGTATCCTTGATGCGTTAAAATCTGAGGGTCGATAGGTCCCAGTTCCGATAAATATCCCATAAAAATTTTATCTGAACCTAGACAAATCATTGTTCCAGCACTTTTTGAAGTTGAGGGAACTATTGTGTAGAAATTTTCAGACCTGTTACGACACATTTTAATAATTTTCTGAGCAACATCAGGGTCTCCACCAGGGGTGTCAATCATCATAAATAGATTTTTTGCATGCTTTATTTTTGCAAGCATGTCTTCAATAGGTGAAATATCAGGTAGTTGAATCTGATTATTTCGCATTCCGAAATTTGTGATATAAGTGATTAATTTTACATTTTCGTATTTAAAATTCTTAGATATATCCTCTTGAATTTCTTTTATTAATTTTTGCCGTTCTTCAGTTCTCCCCTTTTGCTCTGCTAATATTTGGTCCATTAAGGGAGAATATGACCTTTCCTCCACGAATATCCCTCCTTTATATTTGGCATGTTACTGAATTTCGTTTTCCCTTTTCTTTATCGACGTTAGCAATAAAATTTTGCTGTTCATTAGTTTGTTCAATCAAGTTATTTGAAAATTCAATATATTCAGCAACATCGGGGTTTGCTTTTTTAAATTGTTCAAAGGCATCAAATCTTCTTTCTTGGTCGTCGTCTCCGGTCGTAACCTCATCCCCAGGGTTCCTAAAGGTATTTTTACCTATCACTTAGGGAACATATATTACTTTCGGTTTAAGGATGAGATTTTACAACAAAGCATCGAATAATGGTATATCTCAAAGATTCTTTGAGAATAAACAAAAAAATAGAGAGAAAAGGGTGTTCTGAAAAAGGTTTCTGTGGGATTGATAAAAGTGCTCTAAAAAAATAAAGAAGAAAGAGACAAGCCTTTTCAAAGAGGCCATTTTCCCTTTCGATTGACGGCGTTTTACCGACGGTAGGAGCGGACTCGCGGGGATTCGAACCCCCCAAAAAAAATAAAGTTAAAAGATACATGGAAAGAGTTTTATTTAGAAATCAGAATTTTGCTATTCCCGAAAAGGAATATATGCAATTCTACCCCACAACCACCCCCAAAGTAAGAGTGAAAGTTGTGGTCCCCCCATCATCATCCACAACCGTCAGGGTGATCGTGTAGGTGCCCGAATTAGAGTACTGGTGAACCACAATATCTGTTGCCATCATCGGATTGATCTCGGGGCTTGGATAGGGATCAGGCGAAACGCCGTTGTTGTAGTGGGTATTCGGGCCCGATATGTTGCCATCATCAAAGTCCCAGATAAATGTCAGGTCGTCGCTTCCCGGGTCTGTAGCAAAAGCTTCGAATGTAATGTTGTGCCCTCCAAGTGAAGGAGCGAGCTCAACCTCCCATGGGTCGATATGGTTCCAATGGTCGCTGTCCCAGTAGGATTGCCTGACATTGAACGTATGGTGGAGCCTTTCTTCGGAGCCATCCTCGAAGGTCATGATTATCCAAACCGGATTGCCGCCCCAAACGTTTCCGTTTTCCCTTGGATCGTTTGGCATATAATCCACCAAAGCGGTATAGCTCTTGGTCATGTCCACCTTGACATTCGTGATCGTGGCTGCCTGCTCATCCGGGCTTCCGGGATATCTTGTAACACGTGCAGCCCAGATCTCTGAGCCTTCCTCGTAGAGATATACATCTATAGAATGCCATTTTTCCCCTGCAACCCTAAGTGTGAAATTCACATACATGTACGCTTCGATATTTGCAATAGTTGGAGCTACATTGTTCACTGTAATATAGGTCCAAGTTGTGCCAGAGTCTCCATCATCATCGATAACTGTCAGCGTCACTATGAATTCGCCGTTATCGCCGTATATATGAGTTGGTTTAGGCCCGTACTCCAACGGTGTGCCGTCGCCAAAGTCCCAAATATATTCGAGATACGGGATGCCATCATCGATGTTCGTATCGATATCGTGGGAACCTGTGCCGTCGAACTGTACCGCGTCTCCCTCGTTCGACTCATAGGGTCCGTTGGGATCAGCTACGGGTGCTAAATTGATAATAGTTAGAAGTCCTGGTGATGTGAGGGGTTCATATCTGGAGTCTCCATCAAACCTGAACCTGATGTCATGGGTGCCGTCATCGAATGGTGGTACTGGGTATGTGATATTGTCCGTGAACTGGAATGAAAAAGTCAGGGTGTTATCTGAATTATCCATAGAATTTAGGGTATCTTGAGCTAGTAATACCCAACCCACTGGATATCCTTGACTGTTACCAGTGCTGTAGAATTCCAGGTACACGGTCTTTGGCTCATCGACCTGATGGAACAGGTTCTCATCGTCATCATCGGTGATCTTAATTGTGATGGTTATTGGATCGGAGTACACCACTGTCCAGTTCCAATCGTCATCGTCCCAATCGTACATCACAGGCGTTTCTTTCAACACGGTCAATGTTGCGTGTTGTATCAGCGATTCGTAGTAATCATCGCCATTGAATCTGAATCTAATCGGCCAATCACCAGCGCATACGTCCATGTTCTCCCACTGCTGGACTTCGAAGGTGAATTGGAGGATATTATCATCATTGGTTGGGTGAGCCAATATGTCCTCAGTGACATAGATCCAGGCTGCACCATCGTGGTATTCGAGGTACACGATCTTAGGCTGGTCAACCTGATGGGAAAGGTTCTCGCCGTCATCATCGGTGATCTTGATCGTGATTGTTATCTCGTCCGAGTATACCACTGTCCAGTTCCAATCGTCATCGTCCCAATCGTACATCACGGGTGTTTCCTTTAAAACCGCCAGGATTCCGGACTGAATCAAGGGTTCATAATATATGTCTCCATCGAACCTGAACCGAATGGGCCAATCGCCTGCACACTCGTCCATGTTCTCCCACTGTTGGACTTCGAAGGTGTATTGAAGGATGTTGTCGTCATTTGTTGGATGTTGTAATGCATCCTCAGAGACATAAACCCAGCTTGCTCCATCGTAGTATTCGAGATAAACATTCTTTGGCTCGTCAACTTGATGGAACAGGTTCTCATCGTCATCATCTGTAATCTTGATTGTGATGGTTATAGGATCGGAGTACACCACTGTCCAGTTCCAATCGTCGTCGTCCCAATCGTACATCACGGGTGTTTCCTTTAAAACCGCCAGGGTTCCGGATTGAATCAAGGGTTCGTAATATGTGTCGCCATCGAACCTGAACCTGATGGGCCAGTCACCAGCGCACTCATCCATGTTCTCCCATTGCTGAACCTCGAATGAATATGTAAGTAAGGTCTCGGAGTCATCTGCACTGTCCAATGCATCCTCTGTGATATAGACCCAGCTCGCACCGTCGTAATATTCCAGATATACTGTCTTCGGCTCGTCAGCCTGATGATACAGGTTCTCGCCGTCATCGTCTGTAAGGCGTAGGTTGATGGTTATCTCATCCGAATATACAACAGACCAGTTCCATGTGTCAGGTTCGTGATCTTCATCATGTAACACGGGTGTCTCTCTCAGGACTGTAACCGTTAATACATCCCAGCCCAAACCGCCGTCATCATCTTTGACCGTTAGTTTTACTAAATACACTCCTGGAATGGAATAAAAATGCGTGGGTGTTAATGTTCCTAATGCAGTGTCTCCGTCACCAAAATACCATGTGATTGTATGGGTGTCTAGCCATCCTGGGTCAAAGAAATTCCCATTGAAATAAACGAGGTCACCGTAAACAACTGTTTGGTCCGTCCCTGCATCAACATCGGGGGGTACATTGAGTATTGTGATTGTGTGGGTAACGGTATCGGTAGAGCCATCATCATCAGTAACAGTCAATGTCACCGGGTAGTTACCGTTATCGCCGTATACATGGCTCGGATTCTGACTGTTGCTTGTCCCGGTATCACCGAAATCCCATGACCACCCTACAATATTATCTGGGAAAGATGTTGATTGATCAGTAAACTGCACGGGAGAGCCCTCATACTGGGATTCAGGTGGCCAAGTGAATTCCGCACTCGGTCCCAGGTCGCTCACAAATACTGTGAGGGCATCTTTGCCTACTCCACCATCATCATCCTGAACCGTCAAAATCACATTATAGATGCCGTCGTCGAGGTATGTATGAGATCCTGTTACAGTGCCTGTTGAGTATGGAGGCAAGTTTTCCTCTGAGACTGTGCCTGGGTCTGAGTTACCATCACCCCAGCTCCAGGATGCAGCGTGGGTATCGTATGCACCAGGGTCAGAGAAGGTGCCGCTGAAGCTCAATGGTGTTCCTTCATCAACTGTTTTGTCTGCACCTGCGTCAACGTTCGGTGCAACGTTATTTACTATTACAGTGAAAGTCAAGGTATCTATTGCTCCGTCACTATCTGTTACCGTCAATAGTGGATAATATGTTCCGTCCTCGTGATAAGTATGCGTAGCTATGAACAGTGTGTCCCAAGGTGTGATGCCTGAGCTTATTGCACCCGGATCATTTAGATCGTTCCACTCAAATTTATAGTCTAAGGGGTTATCGTCCGAGCCCCAATCTCTTGCAAATGCACCAAGTGTTATGGCCGTGCCCTCGTCTGTTTCCACGGTGGTTGGTTCCGTTTGAGCCTGGTATGAAATTGTGACAGCCTGATTCATATCAAGAGTGATATATTCACCAGTTGCATAATGATAGATCCAGTTATTCACATCCCGCCAATATAGCGGGGTGATAGTGATCGACCAGCTTGTATCTGTCGGCAATCCACCGATCGCACCACCGTCAGTGTTGTACCACCAGTGCCATATTCCTTGGGCAGTGCTCCCGCTTACGGTGAACTCACCAGGATCATCGCTTTGAGCGAGATATGCACTAGAGGGAATGCCGGTAAGATCCATTTTGCATTCCGCATCAGGGGAGCCTGAGTTGTAACCGGTACCTGGGTAATATACATCGCCATCTATATCGTGTATGATGAATAAGCTGACATCATTGGTGTTGATGTCCCTGTAAAGGAATATCTTGCTTTCATAGGGCTTCTCAAAGCCTGTATGGGCACTGACGCTGTAATAATTATAGAATGAGGTCGGGTCTTGTGCTTTCTCAACTGCAGGAATGGTCTGCGTGAAGGTGCCCTGCGTTAGGGTGTAAACATACGTGGTGGAATAAATCTCAGGCGGAAGATTTGCGACATTTACAGTTGTGCTGTTGGTGTCCCAATATTCGCCGTCAGAAACAGCAAGGCTTACGATGTAGGTTCCGTCCTCACTGCATGAAAAGGGAGGCCTGACCAAGGTTGAATCGTCGTAGTCGCCATCGTTATCCAAATCCCAGAAATACCACAAGGGATCACCATCAGGGTCCCAGGAGCCCGAACCGTCCAATAATATTGGGGTCCCTTCATTAACATAATAAGGGCCGTTGGCATCGGCCACAGGAGGATTGTTCGCTAATACGGTTGTAGTGTCCACAGCCGAATCCTGTACATTCCATTCGTCTTGCGAGGAAGCAGTTACTGTTGTGGTATCAACCACACTCCCTGCTGTGGAGGGTACATCCACCTGTACGATTATGTGGTATGTCTGATTCATTCCCAATGGACCTGTATCACTGATCACACCCGCGCTTATTTCTGATGACTCAAGGACTCCATTGCCGTTGGCATCATGGTATATCCTCGTGGTCCAGCCTTGGCTTGAAGAAGCCGTCAGGTCAAATGTGGCGGTGGCACCGGTATTTGTGACCGAGTGGGCATAATCCACTGTTTCACCAGGTACCGCGGTGTACGTATTATCTGGTTCCACGATAGGAGCC
>CBDUXN010000192.1:0-6691 GCA_965371185.1 uncultured Thermoplasmata archaeon | reverse complement strand
TGTGTTTGTCCGTTCTCAAAGGTCACTGTTGTCTTGAAGTTGCCAACAAATCCACTTACTTCCTCTATTTCAGAACCTGTGTACACATCGATGTTATTATGGCCACTAATTTGTTCTATCCTGTCGCCTATGATTTCCTTTGCTTGCACTTCTGAAGGAGCGATTTTATCGAGCTTGCCCATCAATCCCCCCAATTCATCTTTTTTCTCCACCAGTTTAACGTTGAAGCCCTGATCCGCTAACGCCAAAGCGGCCGTCATACCGCTTATTCCACCGCCTATGACCATGCAATCCTTTCCAACCGGTACGCGTGTTTCCTCAGCAGGTTCGAGCAGCTTAGCTTTGGCAACTCCCATCCGCACAAGGTCCTTTGCCTTCTCAGTTGCTTTAACAGGGTCAGATCTGTGAACCCAAGAGCACTGCTCCCTGATGCTCACGAACTCAAGTAGGTAGGGGTTGAGGCCTGCCTCTTTTAGCGTTGCCTTGAATGTTGGTTCGTGTGTTCTCGGTGTGCAGCACGCTACAACCACTTTATTGAGCCGATGCTCTTTTATGGCATCCCTTATCTTGGATAGGTAATCCACAGAGCATAACCATCTCCCTTCATCAGCAAAAACAACATCATCGAGGGTTTTTGCATACTCCACGACTTCAGGCACATTCACCACACCGCCGATGTTCGTACCGCAGTCGCATACGAACACACCCACCCTAATTTCCATCATACCACCTCGGTGAAGATGCCTTCAAGCTGGCTGCTATTGCTTGAGTAACGGATTCAGAGATATCTATGGGTCCTGTTGCTCCACCGCACAGGTATATTCCTTCAAGGTTCGTTTCCAGCGGGGCATTCACTGGGTCCCTTTCCTTGAAGAACCCATGCTCATCCAGCTCGATTTTCAGGGCCTTGGACAATCGTTTGTTTCTCTTGCTTGGAGTGAGGGCTGTGGATAGAACTAAAAGATCAACATTCAGCTCCTCAACCTTTCCTTTTTCGAGATCTTCGTATTTTATCATCAGGCTTTTTGTCTTAGAATCCTCAAAAACATCGGATGGTTTTCCTTTCACAAACCTAACACCGTGTTTTTTTGCGGTTCTGTAGAACTCGTGAAAGCCTTTTCCATAGGTTTTTAGGTTGTTGTTGAATATGAACAGCTCGATGTTCTCATCATGCTCCCTTGAAATAATGGACTGCTTCGTTGCTATCATGCAGCACACCTTGGAGCAGTATGGTATGCCAACCCTTTTCTCCCTTCCAACACACTGAATCCAGGCGATCCGTTTCGGATGTGTGCCATCAGAGGGCCTCACTATATTCCCGCTTGTTGGCCCACCTGCGTTCATCAACCTCTCGAATTGGAGGTTCGTTATCACGTTCTCATATTCACTGTAACCGTACAAACCTTGTGGAGGCTCAAATGATTCGAGACCTGAGGCAACAACGATGCTGTTCACTTCCAAATCTATTGGCCTCCCCTGCTGCCATAGCAATATAGCATCAGCGCCTTCATCCTTGCACGCCTTCACGCATTTTGCTATCGGGCATTCCCTGCACTGTATGCAGTCGATGATGCATCCTCCAATGCATGCTCCCTGCTCCCTCAACTTGCCGTAGCGACAGTCGTTGTCAACGAGGTATGTATTTGGTACAGCTTGTGGAAATGGTATGTAAATCAGCTTTCTCTGACCACCGATCTTGCCATCCATTTCGTCTGGAACGCTGAGGGGGCACACCTCTGCACATTTGCCGCAGCCTTTACACTTTTCCTCATCCACAAATCTCGGCTTTTTCAAGAGCCTGACCTTAAAGTTGCCCCCTTTGCCCCTCACCCTTCGAACCTCGCAGTTCGCCAGAAGTTCGATGTTGGGGTGTTTCTGAACCTCGTACATCTTTGGAGCTTCAATGCAGATGGAGCAGTCGTTTGTTGGAAAAGTTTTGTCCAGCCTGGCCATCATTACTCCGATGGAGGGCGTGTCCTCAACCAGGTGAACTTTAAGACCGTAGTCAGCCAAGTTCAATGCGGCCTCTATACCGGCAATGCCTCCACCTATTACCAGGACCGAGCTTTGCTTCTCTTCACCCTGTTCTTCCATCTGATTCACTTATTCCTATGATATTTGTAAAGATATAATAATATATGACCCTCAGGTTCTTTATTGGCCTTGATAAACCTCGAATGCAAGCAATGGCTTCATAATATTTGAAAGTATATGAATGCCATCGTATCACTTGGCTCTGACCTTCACACTCCTCAGTCCAGTCTCTTTCTTACCTCTACCAACAAAGCCTTGGGCAACCTTCACCTTCTCCGCTTGACTAAACGTTCTGCATTTTGGGCACAACCCAACATAGGAACTTGATAACGCCTTATCTGTCAGCATTTTTTCAACTTCGCTGGCAAGCAATAATGGTAGGAAGCTCTCACCGCATCGTTCACATGCCATCATGCCCACTTTTACCTTCATCTCCTCTCCCCCGGCTAAAAATCTCATCAAGTCGAATTCCTCCTTGACGTCTAAGCATTCCTTTGGGCACACATCTTTGCATGTTCCACAGGCTGTACACTTCCAGTATGTATTGATTATGTTGATCTTGTCCTTCATTGTCTCGATTCTCATGGCGCCGTCCTTGCATACATAAGCGCATGCACCACAGCCAAAGCATTTCTCCTCGTCAATTATGGTCTTGCCAAAACCAGGGATAACCTCACTATAGTCCCCTGCCTTTATCTTCAACCCTGATGAAATTGAATGCAGCATATCGCGAAGCATCTCCCTCTTTTTTTCATGACCTCTTACCACGACTTTATGTTTCTTGAGGGGGCTTGGACCTAGCTTTTTCAATGTGGTTGTGAACTCATTCGCAAACCTTGCGAATTCGTTACCCATACTTGCAGACATGAATTGGATGCTCAGCCTTTTCTCCTCCAAACCTAATGCCTTTAGAACTTCCCCTAGGAAGTCCACTCTCTTCTCAGCCTTTATGTTACCATCCACGTAATGACATTGCTCCTTCAAACATCCCCCTACGAAGACCCCATCCGCACCATTCTCAAAGGCTCTCAATATATGGATCATATCCACCTGACCGGAGCAGGGGACCCGGATGAGCCTGATGTTGGATGGGTAAGACATTCTGCTTGTACCTGCTAGATCAGCTGCAGCGTAAACGCATTCATTGCATACGAACCCAATTACTATCGGCTCAAAATCACTCATTTGACACACCACTAATGGCATCGATCTGAGCAAGCATCTGATCGCCTTTGTAATGCCTCAACTGAATCGCACCTGTGGGACATTCAGCGGCACATGTGCCGCATGCATTGCACAGGGCCTCGATCACAACTGCACCTTTTCTTTCCTCATCCTCCACCTCGATAGCCTCATAGGGACAAACCTCTAAGCATATCTTACACGAGTTGCACAGCTCTTCATCAATAACGGCCTTAGCCAGATCTATGGTGATGGATTTTTTCATTATGGGCTTCAATGCAGCTATTGCAGCTGCCCTTGCCTGGGCCACACTGTCAGGAATGTCCTTGGGGCTTTGTGCTGTGCCGCAGATGTATATCCCCTCTATTTTTGTATCCACTGGTGCGAGCTTTGGATGTCTCTCTGTGAGGAAATTATAAGAATCTGTTTCAAGGCGAAGCATCTTTGCGATGTTTTCTATCCCACTGCTGGGAATCAGGCCTGTGGAAAGTACGACCAGGTCAGGCTCAATAGTCAATGGCTCGCCAACATCTGTATCCTCCAGCCTTGCAATTATTTTCCCATCATCCTGCATGATTTCTGCAATTTTGCTTCTGACAAATCTTATTCCGAGCTCACATGCTCGTTTATAGTACTCTTCATATCCCTTTCCGAAGGTCCTGATATCCGTATATGCGATATATACCTCAGCTTCAGGGTTCTGCTCGGTCTTGATCATCATTGCATGCTTGATCGCGCTCATGCAGCAGATCCTCGAGCAATAGGGATTGTACTTTTCATCCCTTGAGCCGACGCATTGGATCATAATATATCTCTGGGGCTCTTTACTATCCGAGGGTCTGATAACCTTTCCGCCAGTTGGGCCTGAGGGGTCGAGCATTCTAGCTAATTGCAGCTGAGTTATCACATCATCATATTCGGCATAACCGTATTCCTTTATTCCGCTTGGGTCAAATTCCTGAGCACCGGTAGCGACGATTATGGTGCCGATTTTCAGTTTCATTTTCTTGGGTTTTTGTTTAAAATCAATTGCGTCCGCAGGACAAGCCTTCTTACATATCCCGCATTTGTTCTTGGTGAACTTCAAACAATTTTTTTCGTCTATGACATAGGTTCTGGGAAGTGACTGGGGAAACTGAAGGTATACGGCTTTTCTTTTTCCTAAACCAAGATCCCATTCATTCTCCACCTCAACAGGGCATTTCTCTGAGCAGTCCCCACAGCCTACGCATTTGTTTTCCTTCACATACCTAGGCTTTCGTTTGATCATTACCTCAAAATTACCGATATAACCCCTTACATCCAGCAACTCCGAGTAAGTTAGCATCTCAATGTTCGCATTCCTCGCAACCTCCGCCATCCTTGGGGATAGGATGCACATTGCGCAGTCTCCGGTTGGAAATGTCTCCACAAGCCTGGCCATGTTCCCTCCAATTGAAGGCTCCCTTTCCACTAGGTAAACCTTGACCCCCATCTCAGCAACATCCAGGGCTGCTTGAATACCTGAGATCCCTCCACCTATTACTAATACAGCCTGCTCCACTGGGACTTCCTTTTTACCTATTGCCTCGAGCCTTCCCGCCCTTCCCACGGCACCTTTCACGATATGCTTCGCCTTCTCAGTGGCCTTTTCAGGCTCATCCATATGCACCCAGGATACGTTCTCCCTGATATTGGCCATCTCAAAATTGAATGGATTCAACCCAGCCTCAGAAACGGCCTCCCTGAACGTATGCTCATGGAGCCTGGGAGAGCATGAAGCAACCACCACCTTGTTGAGCTTCTTTTTTGTTATTGCATACTTTATCATCTCCTGCCCCTGCTCCGAGCACATGAACTCATGATCTTCGGAAATCACAACCTCGGGTAGGTTTTTTGCAAATCTGGCAACATCCTTGACATCCACTACCCTGCCTATGTTGGCGCCGCAGTGACAAACGAAAACGCCTATACGGTTCTTTTTCACCTTTTGTTTTTTCATGTGATCGCTTGGGATGATAAATGATATGGAATGTTATAAACTCTTCTCTGATAGGCATTGGAAATCTCGAATAATAGATATCTTACTGGGTATGCAACTTGCGCACCTCGATGTTTGGGATTTGCAGCTTCGATGCCGGGTATACAAAAATCAAGTGAAATCATTGGCGAACGGTTACATTCACAGCCCTCTCTCTGAAAGGCATAAATAGACAGGGTATTGTATCTTAGCAATGGGGCGAATGAAACATGACGGTGGAGATAAAAATTAGCGAGATGGCAAATGGAAGGATAGAGGTTGCTTTCCCATACAATCCCTCTTATATTGCAAAAATAAAAACTATCAGAGGATACAGATGGCACCCTGAGGAGAAGTACTGGAGCTTTCCATCTGATGACGGTATTTTGGAGAAGGTACTCTCTGTTTTTAATGGAGGAAGAATCGATGTTGATCCTGCTCTTCGGACCGGAGGGGGACATTTCGAGGACCTGTGGAAAGAATTAATTACCAGGAGATACAGCCCAAAAACGGTCAAATCGTACACCCATTACAATGAAGAGTTCTTGAAATTCACAAAAAAGATGGTCAATGAAGTTACTAATGAGGATGTGAGGGATTATCTGTTTTATCTTGCTGAAAAGAAAGGAGTATCTACTTCAAGTTTAAACATTGCCATTAGTGCCTTGAAGTTCTATTATGGTGAGGTTCGAAAACAAGGCTTTATCTATGAGATAAAAAGGCCTACAAAGGACAAAAAACTGCCAACAGTGCTTAACAAAGATGAGATTGCAAGATTGGTATCTGTGGTAGATAATTTGAAACACAGATCCATTATTATGTTGACCTATTCTTCCGGCTTACGGGTTAGCGAAGTAGTGAAATTAAAGACAGAAGACCTGGATTTCGGAAGAAGTATGATACACATCAAGGGTGCAAAAGGCAGAAAAGACAGATATACCTTGTTCTCTGATGTCGCTCAGAAGACACTGAGAGTATATATCAAAGCCACCAATTCCAAGGAATGGCTTTTCCCGGGCCAAAAGAAAGGCTCTCATATATCAACAAGAACAGCTCAGCAGATATTCTTGGATGCGATAAAGACCTTGGGGATAACGAAGGATGTCAGCATTCATTCCCTTAGGCACAGTTTTGCTACACATCTACTAGAAAGCGGTGTGGACCTCAGATATATCCAGGAACTCTTAGGACACAAAAGCAGTAAGACTACCGAGATTTACACTCACGTCAGCGACCTGAATATGAGAAATATCAATAACCCCTTGGATAACATATTCCAAAAACGGGACAAAGCGAATACAAAACATAAATAGAAGTAAGTGTGTCCAAAGTAGGTATATACGCAACTTACTGCGGATATTCCTCCAAAACGGACTTATATCCGCAAGATACTGCGGATATAAAGAGTTATCTGAAATCGGAAGTAAACTACCAGCCCGTAAACGGACTGGCGTTATACCGAGTTGATCAGGCTCC
>CBDUXN010000191.1:0-6694 GCA_965371185.1 uncultured Thermoplasmata archaeon | reverse complement strand
AACTGATTTTTTTCCATGGAAGTCTGAGTTTGATGTTGTACCCATTGAATCCAAGATGGGGGAGGAACATTTTGTCCTCTCTTCTCAACTATTCGTTGATGCAAATAAAAGTTTCTATAAGCCCAGCAAAAGAACAAAATATGGGTTATGTGATATCCGAAGTGGTCCCATGTTGAGGCATATAGCCAACCTCGTCGAAAAAAGGCCGAAAGCCGTGATCATGACAGTTTTGATAATAACGATAATCGTGGCCTACACCCTCTATCCCATAAGAGGCATAAGTCTTTTTGATGAGGATGGTAAATTCAGCCCGAAGGTGGACGGAGAGCCTGCCATCTCCTTCAAGACGGATATTGATAAATTTCTGCCGGAAAACGAGCTGGTGCTGGCAAATGAAAGGGTGAATGAAAAATTTGGTGCGGATTTTTACCCGCACGTGATCTATGCTGAAGCGATAAATGAAGAGGACAATATACTCACGCCGAAGGCTATTAGGGAGATGTATTTTGTATCCGTGGCTGCCAGGGAGCTCGACGGTATCGACAGCACATTGGGTTTTGCCGATGCAATAAATGAGCTGTGCAAGTACAGGACGAACACAACCACAGGTGAAATGGTTCGAAATGATTACTACAACCTGGGCAGATTGAATTATGAAGGCTCCGATTACCTCGTTGATGATGATGAGATACAGGAATATTTGGATTTAGTGTTCGGTATTATGAGCGGCGCTTTAAATATAACCGAGCTTGCTGACCAGTACGGTCAACTTCCGATGTTAGGGGTTCTTGACGAGATCGAATTCGTCATCGATTTGGTCCAGCTAATGCTTACCGAGGACTTCACAGCCGAGTCCGAGAGGGCGCATGCGACGCTCATCATCGTGCAGATCAACGGCACACTTTCCAGTGTAGAGGCAAAGGAGCTGGCGGGAAGAATTAGGGATGAAGTCGGGAAATTAAAATACAGCCAAATCACAACCAGGCAAACCAGCCAGTACCTGATATCCTACGATATAGATCAGAATTCGGAAGATACATTCAAGTTCCTGGCGGTGGGTATGTTCGGCCTTATCATTCTGATTTTAGCTTTAAGTTTCAGAAAGCTCAGTTATGTCATCTTACCATTGGTAACGTTGCTGATCGCCACCATCTGGACCCTCGGTACGATGTACTATCTTGGGCTCAGCATTACAGCCATGATGGTTGCGGTGATCCCTCTCCTCATCGGCCTGGGCGTGGACTATTCTGTGCATGTGCTCAGGCGCTATCAGGAGGAGCTCAGAAAGGGTGGAACAGTAGCTATGGCCATCCGAAGCTCCATAATAAACGTCGGCGGCGCAATAGCCTTGGCAATGATTACAACTGTTATCGCCTTTTTGTCCAACGTCACTTCAAGCGTCGTCCCGATTAGGGACTTCGGCATCAGCTGCGCCGTAGGTATATTCTATGCATTTATTCTAACGATGACGTTTCACTGTGCATTTAGGTATATTTTAGACCAAAGGGCCATGAAAAAATACATGAAAAACCCAAAAGGGAAGCATCCACTGCTCATTGGTTCCTGGCATACCGATAAAGATAAAAAGCTGGGGCTGTACGACAGGTTCTCTAACGGGGTTTCAAAGATCGTGAACAAATATCCGACCTTCATCGCGGTTTTGACAGTTTTCGTTACTATCGGTGCCATCATAGGCGCTATGAATGTGAAATCGGAGTTCACCATGGAAGAGTTTTTACCAAGTGATTGGGAATCTGTGGAAACGAGCTATATTTTAAGGGTGGATTTTGAGATAGGCGGCTATTCAGCCGTTTATATATTGATCGAGGGCGAGGATCTTGCCACCGTTCAAAGTTTAAATTCGATCAATGAAATCGTTGAGAACACGGAGGATGACAGACACGTCGTGGGCCTCGAAACATCTGAGGGGTACAGGACAATGTCATTTACCATCCTTGACCTAGGCAGATTCATGGTGGCCATGAACGATTCGTTACAGGATACATTCAACCTCACAGAAGATGGCCTTCCAGATCCGCAAAACTGCACAGATCAGGATGTCAAAGCCTACTTCGATTACATTTATTTCAATGATTCGGCACCAATTGGCAATGAATCCTTTGGCAGTTTTGCGAGAAAATTGATTCACAGAGATTCGGATGGTAATTACACTGCAAGCGTCATCAGGGTGTTCATTTCCACCTTCACATCCACTGATAACAGGGAAATGCACGAGGATTTCAAAAATGATATAAAAGGTGTTGACTTCGGTAGAGAATCAAAAGTGACCGTTACTGGCCTAATGGTTCTCACAATCGAGATTATTGATTCCCTTCAGGCGAACATGATATACTCCACTATCATAGCCATTATACTTGCTGCAATTATTCTGATAATCCTCTACAGAAATTTTTGGCTGGGGCTCATGCCGCCAATCCCTGTGGTGCTGTGCTCTTTGTGGATCGTAGGTACCATGTTCCTCCTATCAATTTCCCTCAACATCTTGACGGTTATGGTTACGGCTCTAACTATCGGTCTCGGCATCGATTATTCCATACATGTCATGGAGCGGTTCAGGGAGGAAAGAGAGCGAAAGAAAAAAGGCATCTATCAATCTATGCACACCACGATAATGAGCACGGGAACCGCGCTGACCATATCGGCCGTTACTACCGTACTCGGCTTCGCGGTGCTGATATTTTCACCCATGCCCATCGCACAGCAGTTCGGAGTCATCACGGCAATAACCATCATCTTCAGCTTCCTTGCAGCGGTTTTCGTCTTACCTGTGATGCTTATAGCCTGGGCGAAAAGAAAGGAGGAAAAGGAGAAAAAGGAGCTGGCAGACCTGCCCCAGTTCGCCTCGCTGCAGAAGATAGAGGCAAAAAAAGTATCCATAGAAAAAGAAAGACCAGAAAAGTGAGCCTTGGTTTTAGGGAGATGAAGATATTGAGAATAATGAAAGTGCTTTGTTTATGCTTACTTGTGCTCCAGTTCGGTTGCATCGCTTTTGTGGCAGATGTATCTATTGGAGACGATGTCGGGCCCGAGATAAGCAATGTTCACCATGTACCAAAATATCCTATCAATGGGGATGACGTAACGGTATATGCCACCGTTACTGACCCTGATGGCATCAAAAATGTTTGGTTGTCGTACTGCCTTGGCGAAATATGTTATCTTCCTGTCTCAATGGAAGACCCTGATTCGGATGGCACATACTCAGCGAATATTCCCTGGGAGTCCGGTTGGGAAAATGGAACTGACATCGGCTACGAGATAAATGCCGAGGACAACTCAGATAACCAGAACTCCACCGGGAAAATCCATTTTTTCTTCGTCTCCGAGATCGAGGTGAGGATAGAAATCCCGGAAACAGTGTCCATGGGGGAAACGATTTTCTTCCACGGCACAGCGCTTTATAACGGCAACGAGAGCGCGCCGGTTGAATATTCAGATGTCACCCTGAAGATTATAGGCGCAGAAGTGGAAAATGTTACAGAAACAGACATATATGGATGGTTCAGCATCGGCATGGAGTTTGAGGATCTCGGAGTGAACCAAATCAACTTCACAGTGTCCAATAGAACCCTTGTTGGATATTATGAGACAACCGTTGTGGTTATTGGCATATCGTATCTGAGCGAATATGTGCAGGTGACGACGTGCTACCCAGGCCAGAAGATATGGGTCAACGGTACTGTTAGGTACAACACGGAGGAACCTGTTGTTCACTCGGATGTCGAGGTCCGGATCAACGAGACTTTGTTCTGGACGAGCGTAACTGATGATGAAGGCGAATACTCAGTCCTTATTACAGCTCCAGGTGAGACAGGCCTATATGCGGTCAATGTCACTGTTATGAACGGTTCTCTGGTGGCCTATAACGAAACTTCTATCTCAGTTACAGAGGTGCCACTACCGGATCTAGTTTTACTTGCCGAGGAGATCACATTCGTCTCTGAAACCAAACCACCGCTCAAGAACGACGAGGTGACCATCAAGGTTATCGTTCATAATTTAGGCTCTGCAGATGCTGCTAATATAATGGTTTCTTTCTATGAGGGCCCTCCATCTGGAGACAATTTGATAGGTTCCCATATCATATCTCAGATTTCTCATGGAAGTTCCAGCTCTGCAAATGTAACATGGATTCCTGATAATGGCACATACGACATCTGGGTCGTAGTCGATCCTTCAGATTCAATTCAAGAATCGTTCGAGGACAACAACAATGCATCAAAGCATATCTTCGTGGACAATGATTTCGATGGGGACGGTATAGGAGATGCAGCCGACAGAAACGACGACAACGATGCATTTATGGACGAAGATGATGCATTTCCTTATGATCCAACAGAGTGGTTGGATAGCGATGCTGATGGCATAGGTGATAATGCTGACGATGATGACGACGATGACGGCTATTCTGACCGGAGGGAAATAGCGGCTGGAACAGACCCTTTCGACCCGGATTCATATCCCGCAGGAGAAAAGACTTTTTTTGAAAAATACGGTCTATCTATACTTCTGATGTTCATTGTGATTGCCTGCATGATTATTGTCACGGTTATTTTACTGAAAAGTAAGCCACTTAACCCTTAAATATTTAAACGACGTATATATACGGGCACGTATTTATAAAGGCACGTTGTAACCTGAGAGGTGAGAGAAAATGAACGAAAATGCAAGGTTTTTCAGACATCTAGCGTTACTGATGAGCGTAGCCATGCTGTTTTCAGCCTTAGGAGCGTTGTTTTTAAACGATTTTGGACCTCTGCCAGAGGTCTCAACTTCGGACGAGGAATTCGAAGAGGCATACCTTGTTGAGCAATCAAAATCGCCCGAAAACCGTGGAACGCGATCTCCGGCAACCACCACGAGGAGTGTGTTGGTGGAATTATTTACAGGTACCTGGTGTCCCCCGTGTCAAGGCGCAGAAGGTGCTTTGGACCGATTGGCAAATGAGTATCCTAACACAGATTTGTCCATATTGGAATGGCATTTAAGCGATGCATATTCACCTTCTGATGGATCCGAAGCCGTAAGACGTGATTACTATAAAGCTGGACCCAATTTTTATGTCCCTTCAGCATTTTTTGACGGAGAGGACATGAGAATCGGCGGGTCTTCTAATCCCGATGACCCTGTGATGTACAACGATTACAAGACGAGAATCGACAACGCGCTAACTGACCCAGCCCAATTAACGATAACGGTTACGGGTAACCTCGATGATCCGGCACCGAACCAGGCCACAATAGTGGCAAATATCACGGCGATAGATGACATCACCACTGGCAATCTACATGCGAGGTTCGTGGTGTACGAGGACCACAACTATACAGTTTGGGTTAGCGGCCGTGAATACAGGTTGAGATACACTGTCGTGAAAACATTACCCGAAGAGGCAATAACCATTTCAAAGGAACAATCCCTGGAGTTCACTAGGACGTTTAATATCGATCCTGCCTGGAATAGGGACCAATTGGGAGTCGTGGTGTTCGTTCAAACTGATGATAAGACTTACCATCCATACAGCGATACAGCTTATTGGTGGGCTGAAATACTGCAAGCAACTACCTTCAATTTCACGTTATCAACACCGGATTTGGCGGTGACCCCTTCTGACATATCGTTCTCTGACCCCAATCCAAACGACGGCGATACGGTTACGATCTATGCCACCGTTCACAACATCGGCAAAATGACCCCAAGCGGGCTGGTTTATATCAGATTCTACGATGGAGACCCTGATTTCGGAGGAACCCAAATAGGATTCGACCAGGTTGTTGCACCCATCGCATCTGGTGGGACCGCGGATGTGCAGGTTGACTGGGATACCACTGGGCTTGAGGGGGACCATGAGATCGTCGTTATTGTGGACCCTGATGACATCATTTTCGAACCGGAAAACGAGAACAACAACAAAGCCCCGAGAAATATCACCGTAGAAGGGGTGCTTTGGACTGCGAACTACGTCCAGATCAGAACTGCATCTGGTGGAGGGGGAACAAATCTTTGCGATCCTGCTAACTATCCAAGTTATCCTGTAGGCCATACAACCACATTTTACGGCGCATCGTACAACTTTACAAAGGGTTACATAGGGGGTGTTTCAGCAACATCATTCTGGAACAGCGGTGACCCAAGCATAGTGACTGTGACCACGCCTGGGAGCTCCTCAACTGTAACTTGCAGCAACACGAATAGCGGCACGGTTTGGATATTCTTGGTTGACGATAGTGGCAATTTCAATAACACACAGGTCACTGTTTTGGATCCAACAATTGACTATATCCTAATCAGGGATGCATCCAATGGAGGAGGGGTAAATCTTTGTGACCCTGCGAACTATCCATGTTATCCTGTGGGATATATTACCACTCTTTACGGCGCAGCGTACAACTTCACTGCTGGTTACATAGGGGATATTCCAGCTACATCGACTTGGGACAGCAACAACACAGGCATAGTAACCGTGTCCTCGCCTGGGATTTTCTCAACTGTAACATGTAGCAACACGAATAACGGCACGGTCACGATAACCTTGGATGACGGTAATAGCCATATAAATACAACACAAATCACAGTCTTAGAGCCGACAATCGACTATATCCAGATTAGAGATGCACCTAATGGAGGAGGCAAAAATCTTTGCGACCCTGCAAACTATCCGGGTTATCCTGTGGGT
>CBDUXN010000190.1:0-6794 GCA_965371185.1 uncultured Thermoplasmata archaeon | reverse complement strand
CAGTCGTGTCCTCGATAATGTCGCCAGGTTCGTACCCCATTCCATCATTGGATATTGTTCCGTTTTTCACTCTATATTGTACCATTTCAATCACTGCCAAAATCTATGTGAGAGGAAGGATATTTAAGTTGTCAGGCCTCTCCCAATTTTGGCCGTATCGTACATAGTTTCAATAGTTCTATATATCAGGGATTTAACACTGGCTTGGAGAAATTACAATTATTCCTAAGCAATATTATGGCAAAGTTTAGCAGTGTATTTAAAAAGAACTCCAAAACCCCTAAACCGGCGGTATATTTCGCAAGCGCCTCCGCTAGCTTTTTAACGTTATGCATCTCCTCTGTTCTGTTTGAACCGAGCCTTATGCCATGCTTCTTGGCGAGTTGGTAAATTAGCTTATTGCCCAAACGTAATATGTACTCCCTTGCCTGCTGCGGGTTGTCTATCTGGATGTTCTTGGGATAGCGGTCAGTAAGATGTCCCCTTGCCAGATGAATCAGCCTGATCTGATCCAATGGCAGCTCATACTCCAAGGGCCTCACATGATACGAGGATTCGATCTCCTCAGGCAGTTGGAACAGGGTTACCTTACTCCCATCGATCTCATATCCAGTTACAGCCTTGGCTCCGATTGGCGGATGGGGCGAGACCCACGATGGTGAAAAACCCGGTCGGATCTTCTTACTTCTGTCAAATACCCTTTCCCTACCTTTCCTTAAAACAGATATGTTAACATCCCCCAAAGCAGCAAGGAGTTCTGTGAAAGTGATCACTTCTTTCCTTTTTTTTATTTCCGTTTCCTCCGCCTTTGGAGGGGGCTTGGCCTTTTCTGCCACTTTCTTCTCTGGACGTAATACAGGGCCGGCACCCTCCATTTTCTTTTTAGGTTTGATTGTGATTCTCTCCGATTCACCCTCCTCCTCCTGCTTCTTCTTGGGCTTGAGAACCACCCCATCATCATCCATCTGACTCATCACTCCCTTAGCTGACCTTTAAATGACTATCTGGAACCCTTTATAGATGACGAAGGCCCTGAATTCCTCGAGTTTGTTGAAGAGATATATCAAATCGCTTTTTGTGGCCTTCATGCACTCAGCACATGCCTTTTCCCTGTTGCCTTCTACTTTATGGGATAAGCTATCGAAAGCGGTATAGAAGCGCGATATGTCCATAAGTAACAGCTTTTTGAGGGCGGAAAATGCCCTTTCAGGTCTCAGCTCGCATTTTTCGCATACACTCTTCTGCTGGCTCTTGAATGAAGAAGATAATCGAGAATCATCGGCAAAGTACTCATCAAAGGGCTCCCTTATGCTCATCTGTTCCAGAGCATGCACTATCTCCACCATCATCCTCAGCATCTGCATGGAGTCGCCCGTATATTTCGTCTCGATGTAATGAGAGAGTATCACCTCGTCCACGTTATACTCCTGGCACAGTCCGTTTAAAATGCCTGTTAGGCATTTCCGATCGTTCAGGTCCGCATTGCCCTGACACTCCTTGCAGTCCGCCACTATGGTGATCCTGTTTGAATCGTGCTGCAGCTGATACCTGCAAAGGAGTTGCTCGGTCCCTGATTGATTTTTTCCCCTCTTGCTCGTAAACAATCCTCCCCTATTTGCAGCATCATATATACCTCTCAGAATAAATCATTTTCGAGTGCCGTTTAGGGTTTCTTGTAGAATCGGGGTGCTTGGGTGAGCTCCTTGCCCATTTCTCTGCATTTATCTATCCTTCGGCAGGAAAGGTAGCAGCGCCTGCACAAATGCAGGTAGATGCCTCGTCTGCATCAATATCTTGCCTGGACCTACAAGGTCCGTTACGAGACCTTCCCCGCTCAATATGGTTGACTTCCATCCCCCAACCCTGCGTACTGAGAACTGCATGTTATTCGGAAACGCAACCAGATGACCTGTATCCACAGAGAGCACTTCCCCCTGCTTCAGGTTCATCTCCACGATACCTCCAAAGGAGGAAACCCACACGTTTCCCGGCCCTCCTGCATGAAGCATGACGAAGTCCTTTTCTGAAAGAAAACCCTTTAAACCCTGCCATTTGGTGTCCAGAGTGACCTGAGGCACTGATGCAAGATAGGCCCCGCTCTGGAGTATCATACCCTGCTTTGAAACGTCGAGCACCCTTATATCACCCATCGTGGGCCCCACCAGCGCCAACTCGCCTGGGCCCTGTGAAGCCGTGAACGTGTTCACAAAGAAGGACTCACCACCGAGTGCTGAGGTAACAACGCCTTTTAGAATGCCGCCTTTCCTCCCGTGGGTTTTAATCTCTATTGTCCTGTGCATGTACATCATAGCGCCCTTCTCCGCCACAACACTCTGCCCCTGCCTCAGATAGAAAAGTAGGGCGGTGAAAGATGGCGAATGAACGGTTTCAAACTCCAACTCCTCTCCAGCAGAGGCTTGAGGTTGAGAATACTGCTGCGGGGGTTGCGGTTGTTGCTGCGGCTGCTGGGGTTGCTGTTGGGGTTGCTGTTGGGGTTGCTGTTGGGGTTGCTGTTGAGGTTGCTGTTGAGGTTGATGGTACTGCCCACAACTGTAGCAGAACCATTGACCGTACTGTTCGATAAACTTCATCCCACTTCCACATCTTGGACAATTGCTCATCTTATCACCTCTTAAAACCGATTGATAATCGATGGTGAATCATATTTCATCTTTATATTCCTATCCCCAATATTATCATTTGAAAGATTCATGGTGTTTCCTTAGTCCTCATTTTCTAAGGTCGTTTGTTCTGGCTCTCCGTTTACATCTTGGGCATGAACATCCTCGGCCTCTTCTTCAGGCTCGCTTCCGGCCTCTTGGTCAGGTTCCTCTCCCACATCTTTATCCTTTCCATCTTCCCCTTCAATTTCGCCTTTAGGCATGAGAAGCTTGAACATCAGAGCCCAGAATATGCCTACCCAGAGCATGAAGATGAAAATGCCGACGTTGGCGTGTGTCCATAGCAAGGCGTCTTTGCCGTGATAACTTCCAACGGCAACTATAATCGTCATCCTGAGTATGTTTGCGAACCAGGAGGCAACCACACCCAAGGTCAACAGGCTTGCCACCCTGATATCCAATCGCCTGTATTCTATCAGGATGAAGGCGATAAAGCCTGAGATGAATATGGAAACAGAGTAAAGGCCTGTGCAGGATATCCCGATCATGACCGCGTTCCAAGGTATCTGAATCGATTCGCCTATATTTTCATAGACGATGTAGACACCGACATCATTTAAAGGTACTCCCCTTATCCATTCAGTCGGTGAGTTTATGGTATGGGCCTCGGATTGAATACCGAAAACATTCAACAAATCGGATGTGGGCCTGGCAAGTAGGTGGTATATAAATGGTGAATTGGAGTTCTCCTGGATCGGTCCTGAGGTCAGGCTGTAGAGCGTCAAAGGCACAACAAGTATCAGGAACAGAAATATGAAGAACAGGAATACGAAGTCCCTCTCCCTATTGAGCCTCTCGGGAATGTAGTTGTAGAATATCATCGTTAGGCCGAGAAGTATTGTAATGGTGTCGTTCACCCCGATCTGGTCGAGGCTTCCCCTGATGAACTGGTTGAAGATAAAGACAAAAGCAATGAGAAAAACGCCTATCGCAGGCAAGATAAGCGTTAATTTTCCATTTAAGGTTAGGACTTTTATCAAAATATCGGCTAAAGTTGCCTTTTCTTCTTCCTCGACAGCAGCCTCTTTTTCCTCTTCAGATTTCTTTCTCGCGGTGAGCACCAGTATTCCCAGACCAAATAAAATTAAAATTACGCCTATCCAGCGGGGCATGTAGTCCAGTGTGATCGCAACTTGTATGCCCGCGAGAAGCAGCAGCAGCCCTGCAAGAAACCTCAAACGTTGAGTGCCAAGCCTCATACAATGATGATGATACCAATTAGGCGATATAAATATTGTTGCTTTCCAAAGCGGTGACTGATAAAAATAGAAAAAATAGATGGGAGGATTCCCATCATTACTATTTCTTCAGCATCAGTGTTGTTCCGCATTCACACGGTATCTGGAGGGGTCTCTGAGTGGAGGTAACCTCAGTTACCTTGCCGCACTTGGGGCATCTAACCTTTATGCCCTCTTTGGGCTTTGCCTTTTCCTCCTCTTCTTCTGCAGGGCCTTCCTCTGTTCTCTCGAACGGTGCCGGGCCTTTCGGAGCCTTCTTGTCTGCGCCCTCAGGCATCTCTTTCTCCATGGCTGCGAAGGCTGATGGAGCTCCTGCCCCTGGTGCTCTTGCAGCTTTTGCTCTGGCTGCCTTGGCGCCCATTGACTTGCCCACCATAAGGCCTACAATGAGCAGTATTATCGCACCCAAGATGAAGCCAATTCCCATGCCCATGAGGCCTGTGGCTGAGAACAGATCTCCTGGCCCGCCTCCTTCTTCCGCGATTTCAAAGGATTTGGATGTATCGTCCTCGTCCCCTTTGGCACCAGGGGCAATTATCTCGGCCTTGATGTCCAAAGATTCTCCTGGTTTATCCGGAACCTTCCAGTCCTGCCATCTTGCCTCCTTGGTCTTCTGGTAGTCGATGTCTATGGTGTCTGTGCCTATCAGCTTTGTCCCCTCATAGAACATGACTATCACATTCTCGTAATTGCCGCCGTCATTGGTAATGTAGGCTGTGATGGTGATCTCGTCTCCTGGTTCTGGATTCGCTTTGCTGAAATTGAGTCCCACGCCCTCAAATGAGAGGTCAGCTCTGAGGTCCATGGTATATTCAGATCCTTCATTATTGCTCACATCATCCTCATATTGCTCCGTGATTTCTACTCGTACATCCACCTTTTCATCCTCAACATCCCATCTGAGTTTAACATTCCTGGAACTGCCAGCAGGTATGGAAGAAATTGATTTCTTGTCCTCTTGGATACCATCCACATAGAGTTTGACCTCGATATTGCTTGCATCTGCGCTGCCTTCATTGCTGATGGTGGCTGTTATTGAGGTCGAATCCCCAACTTTGTCTTTCAGGTCATCTGAATCGTCCAAGCCAGTAACATCGGTGACTACCAGATCAGGTTTAATGATGTTTACTATGATATCCACTGGTTCAGAATCAAATGTGCCATCTGTAGAGGTGATATATATCTGCATCGGATATTCGGCCTCCTTCTTATCTACCTGAATATTGAAGGTTATGGTGAATGTGAAGCTCTTGCCTGGCAGCAATGAATCTATTGCTTCGATTGTAGGCTGGTTCCAGGAGGGCATGCCGCTCACTTCCACAGTAATGGCTGTCTCCTCGATGTTGCCGTTGTTGGTGATCCTGAACCTGAATCTCGCGGGGTTGGTGTCCTTTTCATTTGGATCGTAGTCCACGGTAGCTTCTCCAGTGCCTGAATATGCGAGAGTAAGATCCACATACTCCTCCACCGTGGTTTTGGCCTGACCAGTGGCTTTGATGCCTGCAGTGTTCCTCGAGGACGCCTCCAAGAAGATGGTATAGATATCGTTTGCGTTGGTTTCTCCTGTTCCGGGTATAGTTACCCTCACAATTACTTGGACGGTATCTGACACATTGAGAGATACTTCGTTTATCTGGGTTGTGCCTGTCCTCTCGTACATATCGCCCCAATTCTTGTATTCACCGGTGAGCGCCAGGTCATATATATCATCATCGTTGCCGATATTCGATATCTCGAATCTGTAATCCAGCACATCTCCTGGCTCGCCGTTATCCGTTATAATTGTGTCTGTGAACTCAACGCCTCCCACCGACTCCATGTCGATTATCAAGGTGATGTTCACGGAAACGCTAGGATCACCCACCGACTTGCCATTAATAACAATCTCCCACGGGTCTTGGGGATCGCGGACATATGCTTTGTCCTTGTCTGGAGTTATCGTTATCGAGGCTGTGGTTGTAAAGTCCTCCTCCACACCAACATCTGTATTGATATCGGTGATGGACACACTTGTAAATACATTTGATTCCCTTTTGGCTACGCTGAATGCGTACTGGTCTGGAGCCGTGCCTATATTGGTTACCTTCAGATCGAATGAAACGATATCACCGGGCCCAGCCGTTTTGGTATTAGCTGGTGCTGAAGTTTCGATAACGAAATTGTAGGCAGGGTTGATATTGGTGGTTGTCAAGAAGAGGTCATCTATGTCTTCGCCTCCTTTCGATTTCACAGTTACCTCGATCTGCAGCTGTGCAATCGATTTGAAGGTCTGGTCTGCTTGAGGAGGTACAGTGATTACAAGATCGATGAATACATTATCTCCTGCTTCCAGCTCGACCGAATTAATTGGCACACCTGGTTGAGTAGTGATTTCGAAGGACGCCCAGGGTGATTGATCGCCCTCACCTCCGGCTGTGGTGTCCATATCTCTTTTACTTAGAATGAATGTATCCTGGGTGTTGCCTGTGTTCTTGATTTCAAATTGGTATGTCACATTGGCATCTACATCCACGGCACTCGTGGTGGTGGTTGGAGGATTCAGGTTGAGACCATAAACCTCTTCAACCTCTATAGTGAACTGGCGCGTAAATTCAACATCTTCGTCCGATGTTATGGTAACATTGTTTCTGTATTCACCAGCCAAGGCTTCGTTTGTGTCATCATGGATTGTGAAGTACAATGTAATGGTCCCGGTCTGTTTTGGATTGAGGGTGATTTGGTTTGGATCGAATAAAGGTGTCCCTTGTTCTGCCTCCCAATTGTCATCGCTCCAAATCAATTCCGGGTAATAAGTATCTTGACCTGTACCTGTGTTCCTTAAGCTCAGGGTGAACGACTTCGTCTCTCCAGGTTGGCCTGACTGCTTTGGGATGGC
>CBDUXN010000189.1:0-6810 GCA_965371185.1 uncultured Thermoplasmata archaeon | reverse complement strand
GTTATACCAAATAATGTCAGATTAAACTTTCAGACATTGGAATTAGAAGTTATTGAAGCCCGAAAATTAACTTATCCCTAGATCATTCTTCATCTGACAAAACTTACACAGCTCCTGAGGACTTGGTTCGCCACAGACTCTACACCTTTTTGACTTCTGTCCTGTTCTATTTTTGTAATGATCCCTGAGTATGGGCATCAGGGTGTCAACACTCCTCAACAGTTGATAGGTTGAACCTACATAATTCTCTTCAAGTAGGCCTACTGTATCTCGCATGCTTTCTCTAAATAGATCATGAGAGTAAGGACACTTAGAAAAATTAACTTGTAATCCACTTAGACGTCCGAATTTTGCTACCTCATTCTCTGGGCTTTCTCTGAGTGGTTTTATATGCGTAACAAGGCTTCTATTTCCAATCATTCCACTCATCATAACTAGCTCCTCAAGGTCTCCCCTAACGAAGTTCATTAGTGCAACTTGCGTTTCATCGTCTAGGTTATGTCCAGTTGCGACCTTAGTTGCACCAAGTTCACGCGCTTTCATATTCAATAGTTGCCTTCTGAAGACTCCACAATATGAGCATGCCAGGGGAGCATTCTTTATGTCCTTTGTCTTTTTGATAATCGCATCAAGTGTTAAGTCTAATTCTTTTTTATATGTGAAAATGTGGTGTTCAATCTCTAAATCACTACACAACTCCTTTGCGATTTTGAGTGTTTCCGAGCTATAACCCTCCACGCCTTCGTCGATTGTTATTGCAAAAATCTCAGATTTCGGCGCCTTTGAGGAAATTTTCTTTAACAGATATGTCAGCACAACAGAATCCTTTCCTCCAGACAAGGCAACAGCTACTTTATCGTCAGGTTTAAGCAGCTTGTTTCTCCTAATGGTTCTTCTAAATCTTCTTTCAAAGAAACTCTTAAAACAATTCTCACACAAGCTCTCTTTTGTATAGTCTAAATCTACCACAGTCTTCCCAGAAGTACATCTTGTGCACTTTGTCATTATCTAATAGAAAGAGGGTTTGTTTTTTCCACAACATCGAGAGCATATTCTAGCTTGACCTTGTTTTGGGCATAAATTGTAAGAAGCTTCTCTCCGCAATCAACTTTATCACCAACCTTTTTGTGTAAGTACAAACCAGCCCTTTCGTCTTTGGGACTGCCAGCAGTTCTCGCTATTTTTGAGACTAGTTTATTATTGATTTCTTTAACCTTGCCCCTAGCGTGGGAGACGACAGATTCCTTAAACCTTCCTAGAGTAATCTTTGAAGCATTGATCTTTGGATCCCCATCCTGTGTTTCTATAATCTCCAGCATCTTCTTGAGGGCATCTCCAGACTCTAGAGCCTTCAAGGCCTCCTTCCTGCCTTTACCTTTTTTTACAGCACCACAGAATTCCAAAATTATGCCAGCTAGATTAACACTTTTTTCCCTTAAGTCTTTTGGGCCATTCCCCTCTAGACATAGTAGCACATCTCGAGCCTCTAGGGCAGGTCCCATCCCATTACCAATGGGCTGTCTTCCATCAGTAGTAACATACTTAACCTGCATATCTACCTCCCTTCCTAAATCCACAAATTTGTCACCAAGCTCCACAGCAGCTTTCTTGTCCAAAATTTTTGAGCCTTTGCCACACGGTATGTCAATGAGGACGTAGTCACTACCTACGCTCTTTTTCTTGCTTATGATACTAGCTAGCACCTGGCCCTCGGCATCTATAGAAAGAGGGTACTCAACCCTTATTATCCTATCGTCTGCCGGTGCTAGGTTCAAAGCACCTCCCCAGACCATGCATGCACCTATCTTATCGACAATTCCTTTGACCTCTTTGGCGTCAAAGTTGACATTGCACAGCACACCCATGGTATCTGCGGTTCCCGCAGGAGATGTAATAGCCCTTGAAGACGTTTTTGGAATCTTTAGACCCAATGAGGCCAGTATAGGAACCACAATCATGGTCGTCCTATTGCCTGGGACCCCGCCAATACAGTGCTTGTCAATAGCGGTTCCCTCAAAGTCTAATTTGTCCCCCGTGTTTACCATGGCCCATGTTAATGCCACGGTCTCCTTCCTTGAGTAATCGTGTATATATGATGCAGTTATAAATGAGGTAAGCTCAATGTCGCTTAGGTCATCGTTTACGATATCAATGACAACAGCATTTATCTCATCCGGTTTTAACTCAACCCCATCCAGCTTCTTTTTTATGAAGGCGATTGAGGCGGGTTTTGCTCCAGGCACAATACTCACGATATCCCCTCTCTTAAGCCCTAGGTCCTCTGACACATCGTTAAATACCCCGATCTCCCCCTTTTTTATCACAGTATCTGTAACGTCTACAATTGCTGTCTCACTGCACTCATCGTGCCCCTTTTTACACAGTCTTATCCTATCAGATATATGGATGCTCAACCTTTCGGCATCATGCTCGTGCAAGACTATTATCGGCTTACCTGCGTCAATGTCCAATATCCTGACTTTCAGAAAGTCCTCATGGGAATCCATGCTAGTATTTAGAGGGTTTTTGTAAAAAACGGGTTTGCATTCTAATTAAACAATGCACTTTTTAATTTTATTGGTTAATATAAACTATTCAGTTGGAGCATTATTCAAACTGAGGTGTGTGATGGCTGCTAGAAAGCCTGCTAAGAGGCCTATTAGGATTCCACCTTATCTTAGTAGCAGAATAGGGCCTGGAAAGTTAACCCATACTAATGCTGCAAGACTAATAAAGCTAGTTCACGATGGAAAATTAACTCCCGATCAATTAAGGGATTATGCACTCTCAGGTCTTCATCCTAGGACAATGAATTCTCATGTTAAGGACCACGAGAGGGGAATAAGGACTCTTGAAGATATTTTAGAGAGTGGCAGACGTGCAGCAGAAAGGCAGGTTCCTAAGGAATTGAGGTTGAGAATTCTAGATGCACCGGAGGGTGAATTCGGAGAGAGGCTGTATAGGGCTTTTCGGGAACATCGCCCCCCGTATACTTTTGTCTGGAGGACAGCCCTTAGACGAGTTAGGAGAAGAGATCCTAAAGGAGGATGGTTTGTTTCCAAAGGTATCAGGGATGATTTTGAAGGCGTACATCAAGATTATTATCATATGCAGAGAAGAAGATTTAGGCTACAAAGACAACTTAAAGGAGCTAAGACAGATCAAAGACGAAAGGAGTTGGAGGCTAGGTTAGCCGAAATCCGACGTGAATTAAAATATAGGCGAAGTGTTCTTGTGAGGCTTATTGCACATATGTAAGATCAAAACACCGCTAATATTTCGTTTTTATAGTTTACTCCATTATAAAACCGCCTAATTCGGAAGGACTATGCAACCCAAGCCTATTATACCAGGGGTACTAATTGCAGCCATTTTTGTTATCCTGGCTAGTTCTATGTATGCGCAACAATCGAATACTTCAGTCAATGAGACAAATAGTTCAGATCTAGCCTTTTTAGATGAATTAAATAACTCCTTTCAAAACAATTCAATAGAAAACAATCAATCTAACGAAACTTTTGAACTAGATGATTTTGTAGCACCTGACATTGTAGCGCCAAAGGCCAAAGTCTATAATATGGGCGAGCTTTATGAGGTAGAACTTACTAGCACATCAGAAGGTTACGCTCTCTTCTTCAGTCCTTCCGAAGAGAGGGGGTCCGAGGATCTTTCGGGGTCCTCGGCCCCTACTAAAACTTCTGATGAATCTATAGTCAAAATCGAGGGGATAAAAGAACCAGAGAACCTTGTGGTAGAAATTGGTGAAGGCCAAGAGGATCAGCCGATAACCACACCTATAGTAGCTTCCAATATTGATGATTTTGACACTGCCACGATTACTCTTCCAAAGAACGGGATAGTCAATATAATTTTAAAATGCAAGGATTTCGATTTGGAGGATTTCAAATGCAAAGGATCATGGAAAGAAACTAACATACCGTTTGTGGATAACGGCGATACGATAACCTTTTCTGTCGATGAATTCAGCGGTTATGGCGGCGCCAACATAACCATACTAACTATTCATTCCAATCCAGTGGTTGGTGGCAACTGGGAGGTTAGGTTCAGGACCTTTGGCATAGCGGATTTGATCATAACTCCTGTTCATGGCACAAAATTCGAGGTTGATCTAGAGTTCCTTGAACTCGAGTGTGGCGATGAGGTCAGGGAGGTGGATTATGATGGCCAGAGGGTTTTGTTTGAAAGTTGGGGATGTGATGAAGAAGCACGAGAAATTAGCCGTGTCCTCACAGCCAAGCCGCATACACTCCTCTTCCAGTTTGGCCTTGCATTTGCTTACGCCTATAACTTTATCGCCCGGGCTCCCTGGGTCTGGTCTTGGGACTCATTAGATGGCGATACGATATCTACTTTCCACACCAGTGATACTACACCCACAGTCAACTTCACTACATATAAAAATGCAAACTGCAGGATAGATGTTACTGAGGGGGGATACGGTGATATGACAGAAGATTGCTCGGGAGGTCAGACAACCCGATTCCATGAATGTACGGTCGCTGCTGGTTCTGCTTATGCTAGTGACGGGTCCGATGATGGTCTACACAAGTTATTTGTCGCATGTGAGGATATTCCTGCACCTTTAAATCAAAGCAAAGGTAATCTCACATTCACTTTAGATACTACCGAGCCAAACATTACAATAAGCTCTCCAATTTGGAATTATAATTACACTACAGGTTCGATTGATCTAAACATAACAGTTGATGATCCTGTGAGTTCATGTTGGTACAACGTAACTAATGCAACTAAAGACACGATTGCATCTGGCGGTATGGATTATGAAAATAGATGGACAAAGGACACAGTCGATAATGATGCTGGTGACATAATCTCTAGCGTTGCTATAGGAGACTCAAACGATACAGGCCAGAATGTAATTGTAGTCGGAACAGAAGGCCAGGATATCTATCTTTACATGAATGTTAGCGGATCCTGGATTAAAGGCACGGTCGCGGAGAATATAGGTGGGAAAATACGGGCATTGGCCATAGGTGATGTAGATGATGATGGGGACAATGAAATCGTTGTGGGGTTGGATCCAGAGAAGATTTACTTTTATGATATCAACTCCAGTGGCCTCTGGCAGAATAAAACTATTGATTCTTCGGTTGGCGACATGGTTTTATCCCTTGGTATAGGAGATGTTGATAATGACAATGATAGTGAGGTAGTTATAGGAACCGAAGGTGACGCAGTTATTGTTTATGAAGGCGAGAACAATACATGGACTAAATACATTGTAAACTCAAGTGCAGGTGGCAATATCATATCCCTTGATATAGGCGATGCCGATAATAATGGGCTCAATGAGATAGTAGTTGCTGCTGGTGTATACATAAGGATGTTTAACGGCTCAGACAGCTCATGGACAATAAATACAGTGGCAGACTATTCTGGGCCACTACAGTATATTCTAAGTGTAACCATAGGTGATGTAAATAATGATGGAGATAACGAGATTATTGCTGGAACAGATGTCGTATATATGTACGAGGAATCGGGATCCACATGGACTGAGTTTACTGTTGATAGTAGCCCCTCTGGTAATGTCAGAAGCCTATTTGTAGGCGATCCTGAGGACGACAACAAATATGAAATTGTTGCAGGAACTACAAATAATGTGATATACCTGTATAACCATTCTACAGGTACTACTTGGACTAGATTTGATGTTGATTCAGATGCAGGGGGGAGGATTTATAGTATCGCTATTGGAGATGCAAATAATGATGGGTTAAATGAAATTGTTGTCGGAACTGATCAGAATAAGGTTCTAGTTTACAATGGCACACACCAAGTATGGAATGAGTCTCTTAATCTGCTCGATAACAGATATAATATTACTGTATATTGCAATAATTCTGCAGGTTTGATAGGAAATTCCACACGACCTTTTTTAGTTGATTTGACTCCTCCTATAATAATCCTTAATTACCCAATTGATGGTACTAGAATAGCCAATACAACTGTCGATTTCAATTTCACAGCAACCGATACTGTGTCATACAACATGGCGTGTAACTTTACTTTAGACGGTTCAATAAATCAGTCTAATATTAAAGTTTCTAGCGGTACCCCCAAGGTTATACAGATAGAAAATCTCTCAGAGGGCGGGCATACATGGAGTGTAAAATGTTGGGATAACGTGAGCAGGGTTGGCACTAGTGCGACGGAAACTTTCATTATCGATTTCCGAACTCCATGGGTTATGGAATGGATTTATCTGGGCAATGACACAACCTATCCTTTTAGAACAAATCTATCTGCTCCACTGATAAATTTCACTACTAATGAACCAGCTTATTGTAGGATTAATGATACTGTTGGTAATTACACTGAGATGGGACCAGGAGCACAGTGTATCCTTGGAGAGGGAACCAAGAGCCACATATGTCAAGCACCTTCTGCATCCGGGGACGGAGTCAAGACCGTTTATATAACCTGTAATGATACACTAGGAAATGCCGACAATTCAACCCAGTACGACCGCTTAAGTTATTATCTTGATACAATTCCCCCAGGAATAACATTTTTATCACCCACATTCGATGAAACCTTTTTGTATTCTATAATATGGATAAATGTAACTGTCAATGAATCCGCATCAGCATGTTGGTACAATATAACTGGCGACATTAACACATCTGGTACTTTGGATTATGTCAGCGATTGGACAGAGGACCTTGTGAATTCTGGTTCATTGGGAGGTGCTGTAGAGAGCGTAGATGTTGGTGATGTAGATAATGACTATGACAATGAAATTGTTGTAGGCACCTCTGGAGGAAG
>CBDUXN010000188.1:0-6831 GCA_965371185.1 uncultured Thermoplasmata archaeon | reverse complement strand
AATGTTCCAGAGGTAGAATGGATTGATGGAGTGGGTGAATTTTGGCCGAGACCGCCCATACAATTACATCACATCAGTATGATATATGATGGCTCTGACTTATTCAATATCGGTGAAACACAAGATTTTACGGCAGTAGGCTGGGAGGATGCAAACGAAACCGATCTGAACAGGGCTTGGCAGCCTGTTTGGCATGTGGAGGGGGATATTGGAGAGATCATAGGGGATAAATTCACAGTTACATTCAAGGCTACCACGGCGGGCAACGGCAAGATAGTGTGCACAGATGAAGAAACAGGCATGAATTTATCCGTTGAAATACGGGTAATAGGAGAGACAGATAAATGTGCAGAGATGGAATTCCCGTGGATTTCGATTTCAATTGTTATTATCGTAGCAATTATTTGCTTTACAGTAGCATTTGTATGGCGTAGAAATCGGACACCAATAAGGAAATAAACATTCCAAGGTCCATTTATTTACAAAAATTTTTCATACATGGAAGAACAAATGCGAAGTTGAACCTTCTTCTACCCTCCAAAACAAATATAAACCCTGTCCATATACCAGATTCGGTTGGTATGGTCAGGGTCTCTGGCAAGGATTCATGGGCAAAGCCCACATTTCTTCCTAAAAAGCTGAGGGGATTCATTGACCTGATTAGGCCTTTCACGCTCCTTGCTCCATTGATTGGTGGCCTGTGCGGGGGATTGATGGGGTGGAGGGCTGCTAATCCGGATCTCCAATACCTGCCCTTCCTTTTCATCAATGACCGCTTCCCATTTCTACAGTATCATGGAGGTTTTCTTGAGCTTCTTATAGGAACCACAACCCTGGTGGTGCTGAATGCCGCAAGCAATGCGCTGAACGCTGTTTATGATTCAAAGATAGACAGGATAAACAAGCCCTACAGGCCAATACCCTCAGGCATCGTGACCAAGGATGAGGCGCGCACAGTGGCCTGGATTCTCTATCTAGTGGTGTTGTTTCGAGCCGCATTGGTGAACAGAACCTTTGGCCTATTCGTGCTGATAATCATGCTGATAACCATATTTTATTCTACCCAGCCCCTTAGGTTGAAGAAACGGTTGTGGGTTTCAAACATCTCCATAGCCATCGCTAGGGGTATGTTGGGCTTCGTTGCCGCATGGTCTATATTCGGCGATCCCTTCAGCGAACCCACACCCTGGATAATCGGCGGGGTGATGATGATATTCCTTATCGGTGCGATCACATCCAAGGATTTCACAGATATGAAAGGGGACAGAATCTATGGGATCAGAACCCTGCCTGTTGTTTACGGGGTAAAAAAGGCTGCGATCTTCTCAGGACCCTTTTTCGTCATGCCCTTTCTCCTCATACTCTTGGGCTTAATGGCAGGAGTGCTGGAATTGGAGATGTTCTGGCTGGTGCTTCTTGCGATCTGGGGCGTGGTCATAGCGATACTTATGCAGACAATGGCAACGAAGGAGGAGAAAACATTAGAGAACACCATCGTGTGGGTGAACATGTACCTCATGCTCATTGCCCTGCAGGTTTTCTTTTGTGTTTCATACGTGTTCCACATCGAGATACTTGGATAGCGCTTCTTTACCAAGGTTATCGCAGGTTTTCCTCCTAAACCGTCAATAAACAATATATATGAGAACGACAATAACCGCAACCCTACCTTAGATATGGGTATTTAGATCGAAGAATGCCCAGGTTAACAATTGGACTTTCAATTGTTCGATGAGTTACTTGGAGGTGCTCATCTGCCAAGAGGTTTGAACACTGCAAGAAAGCTGAGAAAGAACAGAAAGAAATTCAGATGGAACGATCGGAGCTTCAAGAAAAGGGTGCTTCGCCTCAAGGAGAAATCCGATCCATTGGAAGGCTCAGCCCAGGCCAGAGGAATCGTTCTTGAGAAGGTGGGGATAGAGGCAAAGCAGCCCAACTCGGCGATAAGGAAATGTGTCAAGGTGCAGCTCATAAAGAACGGTAGGCAGATCACCGCCTTTGCAGTGGGGGATGGAGCCATCAACTACATCGATGAACACGACGAGGTTCTCATAGAGGGCATAGGAGGCAGGATGGGGCGCTCTTACGGAGATCTACCAGGCGTGAGATTAAAGGTGATCCAGGTCAACAACATATCCTTAGCGGAATTGGTATCCGGAAGGAAGGAGAAACCGGTTAGATGATTTTTTTGAGGTGAATTTTTGGAAGAGAACGAGGAAAAAAAGGCCGAGGAAATCACACCTGAAGAGGAGAAGGAAGACAGGCAAGTTGATAAAAAAGTCGAGGATAAAGCCGAGGGTAAAACCGAGGTCAAGGTGGAGGAAAAAGCGGAGGAGCCAAAACCTCCGGTGGAGAAAAAGATCGAGGAGAAAAAAGAGGAACCAACATCCGCGGGGGAGAAAAAGGTCGAGGAAAAAGAAGAGATTAAAGTGGAGGAACCAACGCCCCCAGTTGAGGAGAAGGTTGAAAAAAAGGCGGAAGTACCACCGCCTCCGGTAGAGGATAAAGTCGTTAAAACTGTAGAGTTAAAACCTCCGGTAAAAGAAAAGGGTAAAGCGGAAGTACCACCGCCTCCGGCAGAGGATAAAGTCGTTAAAACTGTAGAGTTAAAACCTCCGGTAAAAGAAAAGGGTAAAGTGGAAGTACCACCGCCTCCGGCAGAGGAAAAAGAGGTTGAATCTGAGGTGCCAAAGCCTCCGGTAAAAGAAGAACCAAAAAAGGAGGACTTTCCAAAGGAACCAGAAACTGAGAAACCTGAAGAGAAGGCTAAAGAAGTTAAAGAGGAAGAAGCCAAAGGAAAGAAGGTGGAGAAAAAGGAAGACATCCCTGAAAAACCAGAATCTGAAAAGGCCGAGGAGAAGAAACCTGAGAAAGTAAAAGAGAAAAAGGTGGAGGAAAAGAAGCCCAAGAAAGAGGAGAAACCTGAGGAAGTTAAAGAGGAAAAGATCAAGAAACCAAAGAAGGCCAAGCCTCCTAAGGAAGAGGGTGAGGACCCCTTCCAAAGAATTTCCCCACTCATATTCGGAAAGTACGATCTGAGAGAGGTGGAGGTTCAGGATCCAGGATTGAAGAGGTACATCAATCTGACGCCTGTGGGAATACCCCACACCGGGGCAAAGCATGCGAATCGATGGTTCGGAAAGACTAAGGTGAACATCGTGGAGAGGCTGATAAACAACATGATGAGAACAAAGCATACCACAGGCAAAAAGGCGTTTTCGTACAGAACAGTGAGGAACGCATTCGACATCATAGCAAAACGAACTAAAAAGAACCCGGTCCAGGTGCTAATATTTGCCCTTCAGAACTCCTCTCCGAAGGAGGAGATCACAAGACTGAGGTTTGGAGGCATATCTGTGCCCAAAGCGGTGGACACATCCTCTGCACGAAAATTGGACATCGCATTAAGAAACATCTGCAAGGGTACTGTGGGCGCCTCTCACAGGAACAGGAAACGCATGGAGGTGTGTTTGGCTGAGGAAATCATCCTTGCCTCCAAAGCGGACATGAACAGCTTTGCGGTCTCCAAGAAAGAGGAGCTGGAGCGCATCGCCCATTCTGCAAGATAAGGATCCAACAAAATAGCTTATTATGGTTTAAAATTACATAAAAAATAAGGTGCATGACCATGGGCAGGAAAGAAGACAACATAAAGAAGGCTCAGGTGCTCATGAGCCAGATAGACAAGATTAGAAATATCGGCATAGCAGCCCACATAGACCACGGCAAGACCACTTTGAGCGACAACCTGATTGCCGGTGCTGGGATGATGTCGGAAGAACTTGCAGGAAAGCAGCTGCTCCTGGACTACGATGAGCAGGAGCAGGCAAGAGGAATCACTATAAACGCTGCAAACGCGTCCATGGTGCACAGTCATGGTGGAAAGGAGTATCTGATCAACCTCATCGACACCCCTGGGCACGTGGATTTCGGTGGTGATGTAACGAGGGCGATGAGGGCTGTGGATGGATGTATCGTGGTCGTGTGCGCTGTTGAGGGTGTGATGCCGCAGACCGAGACAGTGGTTAGGCAGTCCTTGAAGGAGAAGGTCAAACCGATACTGTTCATAAACAAAGTAGATAGACTCATAAACGAGCTCAAGGTCACACCTGAGCAGATGCAGCAGCGATTCATCAAGATCATAAGCGAGGTAAACGCCCTGATTAAGAAGATGGTACCGGAAGAATTCAAAGACGATTGGATCGTGAAGGTGGAGGACGGCAGCGTGGCCTTCGGCTCCGCGTACTACAACTGGGCCATATCCCGTCCATATATGCAGATGGCCAACATAACTTTCAAAGATATCTACGACTACTGCAAGGACAAGGACCAAAAAACTTTGGCAAAGAAGGCACCTATTCACGAAATTCTCTTGGACATGACCATCAATCACATGCCCAGTCCCGTCGAAGCTCAGAAGTACAGGATACCCCATATCTGGCATGGAGAGCTCGAATCGGATATCGGCAAGGCAATGACCGGCTGCAGTTCCAAAGGACCTATAAGCCTCATGGTGACCAAGATCATCATGGACCCGCACGCCGGCGAGATAGCGGTCGGCAGGCTCTTCAGCGGTAAATTGGAGAGGGGACAGGAATTGAAAATAGTTGGCATGCCCAAAAAGAACAGGGTTCAGCAGGTTGCCATGTCAGTGGGCGCTGACAGGATCACGGTGGAACACCTGGATGCAGGCAACATCGTGGCTGTGTCGGGTTTGAAGGATGCAATCGCAGGCTCAACTGTCTCGTCCGATGAGGATATGGCAGCTTTCGAACGGATCGTTCACTATTCCGAACCTGTGGTTACCGTAGCGATAGAGGCAAAACACATGAAGGATTTGCCGAAGCTCGTGGAAGTTCTGAGGACGGTGGCAAAAGCAGATCCTTCGATACAGGTGGAGATAAACCAGGAGACAGGGGAGCATCTGTTATCAGGCATGGGCGAGCTGCATCTGGAGATCACACAGTACAGAATAATACACGAACACGGCATCGATATTGTCGCCTCAGAACCCATCGTTGTTTACAGGGAATGCATGGAGAGGAAAGGTGGGCCTTTCGAAGGCAAATCGCCGAATAAACACAACCGCTTTTACCTTGAAGTGGAGCTCTTGGAACCTGAGATCATGAAGGCCATAAAGAGCGGGGAGCTTTCGCAGGCAGAGGGAAAGATCAAGGATTCAAAGGCCTTGGCCAGGGAGCTACAGGACCTGGGCATGTCAAAACCTGAAGCAAAGGGAGTTAAGCTCATCCACAATACGAACTTGTTCATAGATACAACAAAAGGCATTCAATACCTGCACGAGACCCTCGATCTGTGCATCCAGGCGTTTCTGGAGGCCATGGATTTGGGGCCATTGGCAAACGAGAAATGTCTTGGTGTGAAGGTAAGGCTCGTGGATGCGAAACTGCACGAGGACAGCATACACAGGGGACCTGCACAGGTCATACCTGCTGTCAGATCGGCGATATACGGCGCAATGTGCGTGGGCAACAGAATACTTCTCGAGCCGAAGCAGACGGTGTTCGTAAATGTCCCCCAGGACCTCATGGGCAATGCTACCAGGGAGATGCAGCAGAGGAGAGCTGTGATCGAGGACATAAAGCAGGAAGACGACATGGCCATGGTGGTCTCAAAGGCGCCTGTTGCCGAGATGTTCGGTTTTGCCAGCGAGATACGCTCGGCTACGGCAGGCAGGGCATTATGGACGACGGAGCATGCAGGCTACGAGCGGGTTCCGAGAGAGCTTCAGGGAGAGGTCGTGAAGAGCATAAGGATAAGGAAAGGCTTGAAGCCAGAGCCATACGATGCTCATTACTACGAAGCGTAACTCAGGTTAACAATCGAAAGTGATATTTTTCCATTTTTTTATCAATTCTGATATTTGCGACAAAGCATTTAATCGGCATTAGCGTCTTCCTTTTTTGGAGTTAAAATTGTAATAGGAGAAGAGAAGAGGTGGAGGAGATACTACCATGTATGAGGAGAACCGAGAAACGGGAATAGAGAGGCTCAGGGAGAGTGAAGAGCGATACCGTTTACTTGCAGAAAATGTAAGGGACGTGATATGGACCATGGACATGGACCTGGCTTTTACGTACATCAGTCCCTCGGTCAAACAGTTGATTGACTATAGCGTTGAGGAAGCAATGAGCTTGAACGTGGAGGAATTTTTGGCCCCAGGCTCCTTTCAGGTGGCAATGCAGACCCTTGCCGAGACGTTAGCCCAGGAAAACCCGTCGCAAAGTGATCTCCCAGAGTCAAAAACGCTTGAGCTGGAAATGTATCGCAAAAATGGCTCAACGGTTTGGACAGAAGTGAAAATGACCTTCTTGCGGGGTGAAGATGGAGCGCCTTCTGGAATCCTCGGTGTTTCAAGGGACATCACAGAGCGTAAGATGGCTGAGGAATCATTGCGGGAGAGCGAGGAAAATTACCGCAACCTCGTGGAGCGGGCGAACGATGCCGTAGCAATAATCCAGGATAAACTTGTGAAATTTATCAATAAACGTGGAGCAGAAATGTTCGGGTACTCTATCGAAGAACTGATCGGCACCACTTTTACGAAATATGTTTCCGATGATGAGCTTCCAAAATTAAGGGATATGTACAGAAGGCGTATGTCGGGGGAAGAGATTGATGTTTATGAAACAAAGTTAAACCACAAAGATGGTCACGTTGTATATGCTGAGATCAATGGAGGGATGATTAAATATGACGGGAAACCTGCGGATCTGGCAATTATCAGAGACGTAACCGAACGTAAGTTGGCAGAGGAAGCGCTGAAGGAGTCAGAAGCAAAATATTCAGCCTTAGTCGAAAATTCAATGG
>CBDUXN010000187.1:0-6839 GCA_965371185.1 uncultured Thermoplasmata archaeon | reverse complement strand
GAAACCTTACCAATAACTTTAAATTTATCATTCAACGCTTATGGATATGATATATCCTTCGAAACTGTTTTCACAGGGGTTGGTGGTGAATTTCAAATTTTAAAAGAAACGATAAATGTGAAAGGAATTTTTACCCTTGAAAAAGAAGGGGAGAAGATTACACTAAAACATGATGAGATTTTTTTTGAAAAAGCATGGTCTGAAGTAATGGTCTCAGACGATCTTCTTTCTCCTTTTGAAGCTAAACGATTATTAAAAGGGAGAAAAAAAGAAGACTGTATAGAACAAAACATTTCTGTAAAAAAATCTAGGAGCATTTTTGCTATCAATGGTTCAACCACCCATAGGGGGGATATTGCATTAACTTTTCAGTACTATAGCCCAACTCGTGAAGAAGAAAAAGAATTATTGATATTATCGCCTGTTATAGTAGAAAAAACGACATCCATAATAGATGGAAAGGAAAAGGAAGATTCTAAATTCGACTGTTTATTTTGGTATTTACTAAGGAATATTCAACAATTTATAGGAAGAACGACTATTATAAAGGGATTAAGAACGAGAGAGATGAAAGTACCTTCACGACCAAAAAAAGAATATAAACTTGAAGAAGACGGAAGTAATCTTCATAACGTAGTTTACAACCTATTTTTAATAGAGAACAAATTACCCGAAAAAATGTTATCAGCTATATCCCATAATTTTCCAAATACTAGTATAAAATTTGAACTTACAACTGATGGTAGAATTATCATGAAAGTTTTTGAAAACGGTATGGATTTAAATCCACCAAACATATCAGATGGCTTTTATAAAATGATTACAATTTTCTCAGCTTTGGAGTTAAAGCCATCTCTGATAATAATAGATGAGTTAGAAAATTCCCTGCATCCAGAAGCAATATCGAGAATAATTGATGAATTAATAAACGCTAATTGTCCTGTTATAGTAAGCACTCATTCACCCGCAGTTGTCGATTTTACAGAACCTGAAAATCTTATCCTTGTAGAAAAAGACTCTGAAGGAAGAAGCATATTGGAAAAACTAAAAGAGCCCGAAAAAGTAAAGAAAAAATTAAAAGAATTAGGAATTACGACGAGTGAGGGATGGCTATACGGGAAATTATGATATATACTGAAGATACATATGGTGTTGACTTTTTTAGGGAACTTGTATATCGTCTCCAAGAAGAAGGTCATGTGGGAGATTTTACTTTAAGGGCTCTGAAACTTGCGGGATTATGTAGAGAGAAGATGAAACGACAAATTATTGCGTCTGCGGGTGATTATTGTAAAGTTATAGTTGTAGTAGATGGGGATGGAAAAGAGAGAAATGAAGTTCACAAAAGAGTAATGGAACATGTTCCAGTGGAAATACAGGATAAAGTTCAGGCAATTATTTTTCAATTTATGATTGAGGAATGGATTTGTAATGGTCTGAATATTAGGTATAGAGATAAACCTTCTCAAGATCTCAACGATTGGTTAAGAGACACGAGAGGATATAAGAATAAATACGAAAAATATATGTTACCAAATTTTGTAGGTGATCTCGACTTCCAGAAACTCCAAAATGATGCAAATTTCAATTCTTTCATAGATACATTAAATGATCCTTAGTACAATTCTCATTTTTTCATTAATTATTTTCTACCCAAATTCTACAACTTCAAGGAGGAAAAGGGGGCTTATGTACTTCCCGTTTCCTCTCCCACTCCTTCCTCCAATTATGATAAGAAGGCCAATTTTCCCTCTTTATTTAGGTAAAATAAACATATAGCCTCTCATTATCAAAATTGATAATGATGTCGAAACTAATAAAATATGGCCCAGACATCTTTTTGTGTCCAAATTGTAACGAAAAGAGGGAGTTGCAGTTTAGGTCCAAGTAGGTGATGATCATGCAGCAGCAAGTAGGAGAAGAAGGAAGATTACCAGGAGAAATCGTACGTTTCTTTGAAACCAAAGGCGGTCATTCCTTGATCGTGAAGGGAAGTGCAGGCACTGGAAAAACCACCTTTTCTCTACAACTAATCGAGGAGTTGAAAGGTTTGCAGAACAGCTACTACCTGTCCACGAGGGTTTCAGACGAATCTCTGTATCTTCAATTTCCTTGGCTCAAAAAGAAAGTACAGGAGAGCAGGAGTAAGCTGGCAGAAAAGACGGAGAAGCTCAGCGTGGACAGAACAGAGCTCCATAAGTTGGAGGGACAGATAGAGCTAGGTGAAGCAGACGAGATGGGGGAAACTTTCAGTGGAGAGGTTGACGAGGAAGGTATCGTACTGGATCTTGGAACATATCTGCCTGAAGTCGATGTGATATACGACACGATCGAAGAGGCGCTTCCAAAAAAGACATTGGTGATTATCGACAGCATAAATGCCCTTAGCGAAAGGTACGGCATCCCTGCCCCGAAGCTCATGAACACCTTTCAAAGGGACCTGGTAGAGAAGACAAAGGCAAATGTCGTTTATGTTCTGGAAAGTTCGAAGGAAACGAGCCTTGACTACCTTGGAGATGGAGTCATATCTCTATTCCACAGCAGCGATAGAAACGGAAGGAGAATAAGGATGATGGACATACAAAAGCTGAGGGGCTGTGAGATCTCACATTCAAAGTACCTTTACTCACTGTTGGGTGGTAGAATGAAGGTCTTTGGCCCTCAGCGCTTCGATAGCGCAGGACATACGAATCATTGGGAGCCATTACCCGATATAGAGGGATCTTTGGTTTCCTCGGGCTGCAAGGAGCTCGACGAACTGCTGGGCGGTGGAATAAGAAAAGGCAGTATAAACATGATAGAGATAGGTGACAACATACAAACGCAGCACACGGACATCCTTGAATGGTCCCTGGTCTGCAACTTCGCATCCTTAAATAGAGGCGTGGTATGGATACCATCGAAAAAAGCAACAAGCAAAACCGTCAAGGAATCCCTAAGTTCATTTCTGAAGGAACATGCACTGGAGGATAACGTTCGGGTTTATGAGAAGTACGGAGAAGGCGGTGCTGAAGGACTGTATCACAACATAGAGGGGAAGGATGTAAGTCAAGACCTGGAATGGAGGACCGCCAAATACGAGCTTTCAAAATCTGAATCGCCTGTGCTGCTCTTGGTGGGTTTCGATACCATGGAGGCGATATACGGAAGGACCAATATCGTCGAAGATCTTTCAGATGTGCTCACCTTCATAAGAAGCATGGGTGATATCTTCGTTGGAATAACCACGCCCTCAACAGTTTCAACACAAAGGCTATCGGATTTAACTCAAACCCAGAATAAATTGGAGAACATCGGTGGCACTACCGTTGTCTACTGTGAAAAACCGCACTCTGAGCTTTTCGCCCTGGAGACACCACCAGACAACGGATATCCCCTGGCAAAATTGTCACCCATAATCTGATGAATTTATCGCTCTCAATAGAGTAACGAGGATACAATTTCTTTTAGGTTTACCGAAAGGGTCAAATCCAATCAACATCATAGAGCAACGGTTGACCCATGGTAAAAGGATTGGACGTTAGCGGTATAAAACTCCACCGGCGAAAAGGACAGCATATCCTGATGGATGAGGGAGTGATAGACAGGCAAATAGATTATGCCGGGGTTACGGGAGATGACACGGTACTCGAGATCGGTCCTGGTCTCGGGGCTTTGACCTTGAAACTGGCGGATCGGGTTGGCAAGGTCGTGGCCATCGAAAAAGATACACGGCTCTTCTCGCATCTTAAAGGACAAATCCCACCAAATGTGGAACTCATCAACGGAGATGTTATGGATTTCGAGCTGCCCGACTTTGATGTTGTGGTCTCAAATCTTCCGTACCAAATATCCTCGCCTGTGACCTTCAAGCTCTTGCAACACGAATTCCGGAAAGCCATACTGATGTATCAACGAGAATTTGCCCTGAGGATGACCGCTAAACCCGGTGGTAAAAAATACTCGCGGCTTACGGTCAATGTGTTCTATAAAGCAAAGTGCAGGATATTGGAATTCGTGCCCAGAAATGCGTTCCATCCCATCCCCGAAGTTGACAGCGCAATTGTGGAGCTGATCCCCAGAAAGCCGCCCTTTAAAGTCATCGATGAAGTAACTTTCTTTGAGGTGGTGGAAGCGCTTTTTACCCAGAGAAGGAAGATGGTTAAAAATTCTCTGTTAAGCTACATCACGAAGGCACTCAGAAAAAACGGAACCTACAACAAATCGGCATCGATGGAGATCGTCCAAGGACTGCCATTCAAGGATTAAAGGGTGGAAAAACTCAGCCCCGAGAGAATAGGTGCATTGGCTGATAATATCCATCTTTCTGTACATAAGAACTAAGATTATGTAAGGCTGGGTATTGTAGAGGAAGTCCGGGTTCAGATGGAATGATGCTCATTTTACTGTTTCTTCAACCAACGTCCAGCTGCCCCCATAATCGTCCACTGTCCCGGAGGATAATTGAACCTTGGCCCTGAATTTCCCTTTCTCCATAAAAAAGTATGCGTTAACGATCTGGGACTGGTATAGTTTTACCCTCTTCCCATTTCCGTTAAGTTTGGTTTCTACACATCTCATGAACCCGAGTTTTTCCAATTGTCGAACCTTTCTGTAACACACAGCTATCGGAATCCCATAGATCGTGCTGATCTTTTGAACTGATTTGGGTTTTTTGAACGTGCTCATCAGAATCTTTGATACATATTTATCGCTTATCAGATTTGAAATTTCCACTGGGTTTGGCATGGTATCTCCTCCGAAAGCTGTTGGGAGGGGCATTAAAATCCCACACGCTTTCTGCCAATAGCAGAGAGCCCGCCCCTCTTCGAATCTATGACACCGGAGATATTGCCATTCCGCAATGCTACTGCCATGGGTGTCCGGTTTTTTTCTGCTGGATCATATTGCTCCTTTTTCAACCACCAAAGACCATCGTCCTTCTCGAAAATATCCTCTCTAACACACCATCTCCTATCCATATGTTACTCCTCCCTTTTCTTTTCAAACGATTTTGGTAAGGTTAACTCCTCGGCACTCACATGGCTCATCGTGCCAAGCGTTCTCTTATTGTTGTATATAATAGCGCAATTATATAAAGCTTTTGAATTATTAATGTAGAATATACATTTATTGTATGTAATAAATACAATAATAGTTATGTTCATAAATTATTTATTATTAGTTGGGCATGGATTTATACTTCTTTATCACACTATTTTTATCTTAAAATTTTCTCCATAGATCTGTCATTTTTTCGAATTCATCTATAATGGAATCCGTATTGATCATATAGTATCTGGACTTTCGATCCTCATGCACAACCTTCACAGCCCCTATATTAACCAGATCCTCTATTCGTTTTCGCGCCGTTCTGAAGTTCAAATTCGTTCCTTCTATGATATTGGCAAGGGTGTGACCCGTATGAGGGTGAAGTAGTAAGAAGTCCAGTATCCTTGATTCGGGTGTATCGCCAATGATATTCCTGAACATCCTGCTCTCCCAGTCAACCGAATAAATTTCAAGTTCATAGTCCTTTCGGTCGGGGATGAATATTGAAGTGGAAGGGTTTTTACATGCAGATTGGAGATAGGGCCCAAAATTTCCACTGTATAAAGAACAGCAAATAATTTAAATGATGTAAATAATACATGAAAGAGACCTGGTATAGGTTTTGGTTGAACCGAAGTAACGAGGAGCACGGGATTATTATGACTGATAAAATAAGCTCGAAACGTGAGAAAAACCGGAAATGGGCAACGGCCCCAGAGGTATACAACATGGGGCACATTCTTTACATGGCCCAACTCAGTGATACCATTCAGAAAAAAATATTGATCGATTCCGTGCCTAAGCATGAAAGGGAGCGTTATAAACTCGCATTCGAAAATCTCGTTACCGATAGAATTCTAATAAAACCTAAAAAGGGGGAAAAGAGGGGCAATTACTCCATAAATCCGAAACGAACTGAAAAGGCAAATGAGCTGATTCATTTCTTTGTTAAGGGTACGAAAGAGGGGAGGGGGGGTAGGCAAATTCAAAGGAATCCTTTCTTTCATAGGGGACCAATAAAAGATATCGAACACTTTATAGGTCGCCGCGATGTGATCTCTCATATTTTCGACAGGTTGAGGCATACGGAAGATTGTTCAATAATCGGTCCAAGAGCCATTGGCAAAACCTCACTATTACACTACATCTCCCACGAGGAGGTGATAAAAAAATATCATTTGGATCCAAAAAAATACATTTTCGTTTACTATGACCTTGAGCGGTTCGGTAAAAATGCAGAGGTTAAAGATTTCTATTATGAGATGTTTTCAAGGACCTTATCTCAGATAAATCTCAGCGAGCTGATAACCGGAGAGGGAATCAAAAAAATCAATGAGGAAAGCGGTAATGTCATCAAAAAGATCAACAAATCTCTGTTTGAGTTAGAAGATCTGGAGGCCCTGGTCGCCGCACTTTCTGAGAGGGACTTTTGTGTGATATACATGATCGATGAATTCGAATATGTGGCCAATAACCCCACCTTTGATTTCAGTTTCTACGGGCAGCTAAGAGCGCTTTCCGGCAATCCCGTACTCAAAGTTGCATTCATAACCGCCTCCAAAAAAAGCATATACGACCTCACATTCATGGAGGAAATTAAAACCTCACCATTCTTCAGATATTTCGAAGATTTCAGGCTGGGGCTCATAAGCAAAACGGAGCTCAGCGGATTCTTCGATCTCGCCGTAGAAAACGGGGTTGTATTCCAGGATCAAATAAAAACGATAATTGAAGAATGGAGCGGCGGCCATCCTTTCCTTGTTCAGCTCGCCTGTGATTACTTCTTCGATTTGGATATGAGGGGAGAT
>CBDUXN010000186.1:0-6871 GCA_965371185.1 uncultured Thermoplasmata archaeon | reverse complement strand
ACCTAATACGCTTTGAAAGACAACAGGAAGATCTAACAAAATTCAATATTTTTAATATGAGAACAAACAGGGAATATTACTACGATTTTTCAGATAGATGTTTCTCCCATCTTGAAACTCCATTCTGGTTCAACAAAGAATTATCTAATAATGATAGAGCAGAAAAAGCAATACTTCAGGAAGTAACGCACATAGAGTTCGGGAAAGCAGTGTTTAGGCCAATAATCTCACTACCGAGAGAGGACGATTTGGATGAATCTGAGGGTATTATTGTAAGAGGGGGAAACGCTCTCGTTCTGAATCTGGAATCCTTGCGCCATTATCCAAACATTTCACCGAGAATAGGAGACGTAGCCTCCAGGCGTGGTGATACCTTATGGTGTATTCTGAACAAACATCTTGGTGGGTGCATTATCGAGAAATTTCCAATACCTGTAACACAGGTAAGGACCTTAGAGAACAGAAAAAGGTTCGATGTTGAAACCCTGATATCAGACTTCTATGGAAGCTCCTATGTGAAAGCTATTAATGACTTTTATAATTGGAAGAAAAATAAAGGAGACACGATATCTTCAAGGCTGAGGTTATATCATTCGGAAGAAGATATCCAATGGATAATTGTAAGGTTCAAAGAGCATCTTGAAAAGAAACTCAATCAGTTTGCCCTAAATTCTTATAGAATAAGAGGTCTGATAAATTCTCTGGAAAAGAATGAAAATATCGATCTCCATAAAATTTTAGCACCGTTAAAGGAGATTTTTAGGAGAGATAACGTAGTGGCGTTTTTGAATCGCGCTGCTAATTTTTATGCCAATGATATTCGGATGTTCCTATCACATTTCAAAGACTATACGAAAAGCTACAGAGAAAGGTTGCCCAAAGAATTTTCGAAGATTGATATAAATAATGCTATTGAACGAACAAGGGAAATAACTGAAAATCCCGACATTCAATACCTAAGCCATGGGATGGAGGGTGTGATTTCTTCAGATGGTAAATATGCTTACAAATATTTCTACAAGGGAACATTAAACTTCAGACCTGGGCAACTCGAATTCATAAAAGAAAAACTGGAAGGAAACAGAAATTTAAATCATATCGCTCACCTTCATAAAGTCTTTGAAAAAGATGGCGAGGTTGTCTTTAAAATGGAATTATTGGTAGGAGATCCGTATAATGGGGGCCTTATCAGAGAATTCAGAAGGTTGTTGCAAGAATGTGATACCATCGGGCTCGCTTACAGGAATATGCATCCTAAAAACATTATGGTAAACGGTAACTTATTGAAGATATGTGATCTTGGGCGATCGATTGTTCCACTAACAGAGGAAGAATATAGGGAGATGGCAAAACGGGCATATATGGCCTATCGTTTCCACTTCAGGGAAGACCTCGCTGAAGTAATGAGCATGAGTTTATTCACAGAAGAGATACCAGAATTGTATGGTTTTGAATATTTTTGGGAGAGTCTGAAAAAGAAAACAAAACACGAACTAATGGATTATAAGACCATTGAGTTAGTATCCTCTATCAACCCCTCGAAGATTCTTGATTATGGTTGCGGGAAGGGTGCAATAGCAGAGCAATTATCAGAAATGGGTTTTAATGTCACTGGATTCGATATTGACGAGGAAATAATAAAACGAAACAAAATTAAAGATAATAATGTTCAATACATTAATTATAGAGAACTCGAACAAAAATTGAATGCTGGAGGGAGATTTGATACCATTATTTGTAGCATGGTTTTTTGTACAATACATGATAATGAGGAAGTGGAAAGCGTTCTGGAAAATATCCGTAAGTTAATATCTGTCAATGGAGAGGTCATCATTACCTTATGCAATCCTTTTTTCACTTTTGTGAAGGAATCTGAGGCACATGTAAAAAAGGATATCCCTAAGGATAATAGGTACTCCTCAGAATTCAAATTTAATAAAGTGGTGAAAGAAACTGGTGGGCTCAGAGAGGAGATGCACCGTCCTTTTAGTACTTATAAAAAGATATTTCTAAGAAACGGTTTTGAAATAAAAGAGGTCAATGAAGTTGACAGCATCGACTGCTCTACTCTCGCACCTTCAAGTGATTTTATCATTTTACACCTGCGACCTGTAAACCTTCCCCCAAAGAGAAGAGTTTCACTCTTAATCAAAGCAAGCCCAATGGAATGGGAGACAATAGATTTCCAGATACGACACATAGTAAATCAGCTGGATACTCCGAAACAGTTTATGGAAAGGATTGTTATAACTGATAGGCATGAAGGCCCCTTTCTACGTCAATATACAGAGCCCAATCAGGAGGCATTCCAGAAAAAAATAGATCAACTCAAAAATGAGGGATTGATAGATAAAATAATCTACGCTCATAGGAAGGAGGAAAAAATCAACAAGACCTATCAAAAATGGTTTGGACTGAAATCGACAAAAACCCATGCACAGAACGGCCAGCACACTTACACTACATTGTATGGTATTGAGCAGTGTAAAGGGGATTATATCTTACAACTAGATAGTGATTGTCTGATTTGCCGTAAGGATCTAAATCACGACTACGTTGGAGATATGATTTCTGTATATAAACAAGATCCAAATGCATTAACGGTTGCGTTCAATATAGCAAATAAGGAATCAAGAGACTATACCTATTCGGAGGGTGAAAATAATTGGAGAACTGAAGTCAGATTTTCCCTGTTTAATAGAAAACGTCTAATGAGTGCTCTGCCGCTTCCTAATTCCTGCGATTCAGAGGGAATCATACAGCTCTCCTGGCACAGGGCTATGGATAGATTAATTGACTCATCCCATTGGCGGTCGTATCGGGGTGGAGATGCAAGGACATTTTTCATTCACGTTCCGAATGAATTTAAGAAGGATCCCAACAAATGGTATAATATTGTCAGAGAAGTAGAAAGAAGTCATGTTCCTGAAATTCAGTATGGTCATGTGGACCTACAAGGCACGCTTGAGGATTGGCTAGAGGGTAGAAATGAAAATTTTGTGTTTATAGTAAGAGGAAGGAACGTTCATATTCCAAAGCTAAAAAGAGCAATTGATTCGATAACAAGGCAGTCTATCCCTGATTGGGGCATGGTTATTATTGACGCTTCATCAACAAACCCGATGGCTGAATATATCGAACATGTAGTGCTAAAGGACCTAAAGGACAAGATCACCTATTTTAGGAACTGGAAACCCATTACACCAATGGAAAACACGAAGATCGCTATCAGCAATCTGTGCTCAAACCCAGAATCGGTTATAATAACTGTTGATGCTGACGACGCTTTAACAGGAGAAAAAGTACTTGAAAAACTAAAAAACTGCTACTCATCAGGGGCCGATTTAACTGTCGGTTCGATGTTAAGGACAGATAAATACAAGGATTATCCGGTTGATTTTGCAAACCCAAGGAAAAACAGAGGTGGAAATGTATGGCAGCATCTCAGGACATTCAAGAAAGCATTGTTCGATTCGATAGACATTGACTATTTCAAAGTTGATGGAGATTGGGTGCCAAATACCGAGGATTGGGCATTTATGCTTCCTATGGTTGAAATAGCTAAATCCCCTCAACATATCAGAGAATCATTATATTTCTATGAGCCCTCAGATGATAAGGCATATAGGAGCATCGAAGCAAGGGAAGAGCTGATAGGTAAGATTATCCAGAAACCGAGCTTGAAGGTGATATAATGAGAAGATGGATCGTTGCAGTAATCGGAGATTCCAGTTTGGATGAAAATGATGAGAAGTACATATTAGCCAAAGATTTAGGGAAAGAGCTTATCTCAAATGGATATAGAATAATAACCGGAGGACTCGGAGGGAGTATGGAAGCGGTGTGTGAGGGAGCTCGAAAATCGCCAGAATACAAGGAAGGCGATATTATTGGGATATTACCCGGGTTCGATCCAGAAGAGGCAAATAGTAATGTTGATATCCCGATTGCTACTGGTCTTAACTTTGGAAGGAATTGTATTATTGCAAATTCTGATGCTGTTATTGCAATAGGCGGGGGTTCAGGTACACTGTCAGAGATGGCATTTGCCTGGGCAATGAGAAGGTTGGTTATAGCTTACAAGGTTCCAGGTTGGAGCGGTGAATTAGCAGATAAGAAAATAGATGAAAGATTACGCTATTCAGATATACCAGAGGATAGGGTATATGGTGTTACATCAGCTAAAGAAACGCTTAAGGTGCTTCATTTAATAGAAAAATACAAAAGGAGAACAAAGGGCATAAAAAGGAGGATGTGATTCATTTTTAAACCTTGCCAAACATTTATATAGAAAAAGGCGTCCAGAGGGCCGAGCCCACTCTGTTATTTATTTGATTCAATACTTACCCCTACTTTTTATAGTATATCGAAAAATTTATAAGATAGTAGAGGTAATAAAGGTGCATGGTCTACGTAAAAAAACGGCTAATCGGAAAACAGACTTACTATTATATAGAACACTCCCTCAAGAAAGATGGTAGGGTAATTAAAAAGGAAAAATACCTGGGGAAGAAGATACCAAGGAACATCGAAAAGATGAAGAAGGATTTCCTTTTCGAAATCTATGAAGAGAAATGGTATCCTATTCTCGATGAGATTAAAAGAAATTTCTCGAAGGAAAATAAAAAGATGCCGAAGGTCGCCTGGGAAAAGGAGATGGAGACCTTCATGGTCAGGTTCACCTACGACACCCAGAGAATCGAGGGTTCCACGCTGACGTTAAGGGAAACAGCAGACCTTCTCGAAAGGGACATTACTCCCGGTGCTAAACCGTTAGCTGATGTAAAAGAAGCGGAGGCCCATAAGCAGGTGTTTTATGAGATGTTGGAATACGAGAAGGACTTGTCCCTACAAATCACTCTCTATTGGCATAAAAAACTGTTCGACTCAACGAAACCCAAGATAGCGGGTAAGATCAGGCAACACCAGGTGGCGATCTCAGGCAGCAAGTTCATGCCTCCCTTTCCTGCTGAGATATATCCCCTGCTCAGGGAGTTTTTCAAGTGGTATAACAAAAACAAAGCCATACTTCATCCAGTCGCTCTTGCGGCACTGGTACATCTAAACTTTGTTTCTATTCATCCATTCACAGATGGTAACGGTAGAGTATCCAGAATGATACAGAACTTTGTTCTGAACCGCTTTGGGTATCCTATGCTCAATATCCCATACGAAAACCGCAACAGTTATTATAACGCATTGGAGAGGTCCCAGACAAAAGGTGATGAGAACATCTTCCTCCAGTGGTTCTTCAGAAGGTACAAGAGGGAAAATAAGAGATATTTAGGGGAAAATTAAATAGGGGTCGGGACTTTCTATTTCTGAGAGCCCACTTTTACCCTATCTAACCAAAACAGAAATTTCGCACTTTTTTACATCTTGAATACGGTGCTTCTCCTTATTTGCCCCTAACCCGTGTCCCCCCTCTTAGCCTTTTCATTTTTTACCGGTTACATCCAGTTTGCGAATACCAAGTCCCTCAATTATTTTATCAAGAATCTCTACTCCTCCCTCGATATATCTGTAGATGGACGTGATTATTACATCCTTTCCCGACCTTTTTTGTGTAACCAGTTCGGTGAGTCTATTTTCTATCCGTGAGTCCAATGTTTTTGCATCAATTCCGCATTGATGTGCAAGATAGCTCTTGTTGATCTCTCCAACAGTCGAATGCCACAGGATCTTGAAATCTATCAGATCGCAGCTGCCCAGGACCGCTCTATCTACGATGATCATCCCGGCCTTTATATCTTTGTTGGCAACCTGCCCCTTTCCTCCACCAGTCGCAACCATCCAACCGTTCTTCGCATAGTTCAGGAAACTCCTCAGATTGCCCGTGGATCTTACGGAGGCCATCTCTAAAGCTTCATCCTCGAAAGGAAAGACAAACTTATTGCCTCTGGCCAAACATCTTTTCATACGCTCTTCAAGAAAATACCTGAGTTTTTCCTGGCTCAACCCCTTGGGAAGAGAGATGTTTTGAGACACGGTAAAATTTCGTAACTTGAGGGTTTCTTTATCTCTACTGTAAGTGTCGCAGAAGAAGATTATGCCCCCGTGTTTGCCCAGATGCTTCTCAACGAAACTGTAGAACTTGTGGGCCTCGTCCTCACTCACCTTACCCACATCATCTATCAAGCCTATGCTTCTCTTTTTATTGGTTTTCCTGGTTCCTGAGTAGAAATCGTCAGGGTTGTTGTAGAAGTCCACATTGTAGCCCATCTCTTTCGCTATATTTGCGATGTAGTACAGGATACTGCTCTTCCCTACTCCAATACCCCCCACAACTGCACATATATCGGCAGTATCCTCAAATCTCATGCTCAGGATACTTCTTGCGATATTGATTTCCTCCTCCCTGTCAACGAACAGCTGGTCTATCATTTCCTCCTTGACCGGATAGAGGTAAAAAGGGTCCGCGCTGAATTTCAACATGTTCCTCTTATTTCCCATCGTTCCCACCATCTCCAAGTGTTACGAAGGAATCCAAAGATTCCTTCTATAGAAGGGAACTCCAAACGTTCCCTTCGTATCCCAATGTTCCCATCGTTCCTAATGTTCCCAATGATATATAAAGATTCTGAATCAATGATAGGAAGATTGACGGATGCATATTAATCCGAAATTGGTTAAAACAGGTTATCCATACCTTTCACTTTCATTAGAGATGTTACAGGTTCGTGTAACAATTGTAATATTATAGAACCTCCTCTCATCAAGGGTTCATCCCAAGACCCAATGAATCAGTTAACCTTAATGCGCCTTACGAGCTCATCGATCACTTCGCCCATCGTGGACTTTTTAAGGATGCTTCTCACCCATCTTTGACAGCTACAGTGTAGCACGGTAAAGATTATCTTCTTGTTTTACC
>CBDUXN010000185.1:0-6881 GCA_965371185.1 uncultured Thermoplasmata archaeon | reverse complement strand
AAGAAAGGGACATTATCATCAGAATTATATATCCTATTACTGCACCGTAGCACTAAAACCGCAAAAGGGGCATTGAATCGTTGTACTGGGTATTGATGCCTGAAAAAGATTTTGACACCGCGGACATTTTAAGGTCTGTATGCCAGGTTGAATCCCAGGTTGAGTCGGTAAAGGAGTTGCTATGGTTTCACCTGCTTTTACTTTTTTATTCATCTTGACAATTACCAGAATGAGTATAAATGCGATGATTATAATCAAAATAAATAGTATATACATATTCATGGACTCCTGGTCTTCTGTATCTTTTGACCTTGTGGGGTCCAGGGGGTATTTATCATTGACATCAAGAACACCATCATCATCGTCATCAAGGTCTTCATTGTTGCCGATCCCATCAGTATCAGTATCCAGCCATTCTGTGTCATCTAAAGGAAAATCATCCTCATCATCATCATAACCGTCATTGTCATCATCGTTATCTGCATTGTTGCCCGTTCCATCCTCATCCGTATCCACCCATTCATCAGGATCATATGGAAAATCATCATTATCATCCATATACCCGTCATTGTCATTATCTGTATCATCAGAATCGGGAATGCCATCCCCATCGGAATCAGCAAGCACTGTCAATATGAACTCGGTTTCGTCACTTCCGCCTTTTCCATCCGAGACTTTTACCTTAACCGAATATGAACCAATATCATTGCTATCAGGAGTCCCTGAAAGAACGCCAGAGGAACCTTCAATGTCTAACCAACTTGCGTTTGTATTCAAGGTCCAGCTCAGAATGTCCTCGTCATCATCCGTAGCGTCATAATCTACACTGTATAAAACATTCTCAAAGGCTGTTTCGATATCGTCAGTAATGATAATGGGGGCATTATTTGGATACGAAACTGTTAGGGTAAATTCTGTGAAGTCAATCCCATCGTTACCATCAGAGACTGAGACGTTTACCCAGTATGAGCCTACATCGGATTCATCAGGAATTCCCGAAAGAACACCAGTGGATTTATCCATGTCCAGCCAGCTTGCATTTGTTTCCAAGGCCCAGCTCAATGTATCCAGATCATCATCAGTTGCCTCATAATCCACGCCGTATATCTCATCCACGTGAGCTGAGTTGACATTGGCTGTTATAATTACAGGAGCGTCGTTTGTGTTTACAACAGTTAGCGTGAAGTTGGAAAAGTCAATTCCATTAAAGAGGTCCGATACTGATACATTGACAGTCCAGGTTCCTACATCGCTGTTATCAGGAGTGCCTGAGAGGATACCTGAAACTGAATCGATAGAAAGCCATGCATCTGCATCTGCCCAGAGACTCCAGGTCAAGGTGTCTCCATCAAGATCATCAGCATCATAATCTACATGATATTGTAAGTCTTCGTAGGCAGTTGTATTGTCAAAAGTTGTGATGAGAGGGATGTTATTTGAGGAATGTAGATAGAATATATATGCAGAGCCCTGTTCATCGTTACCACTGATATTATCACATCCTGCTCCAATTATAAAAGTATCACCCATGATAGAAACAGAAATTCCAACATAGTCCCCCGCCTCACCATCCGAGGCTGTTATCATATCAACCATACCCCAGTTGTTATTACCACCCTGGTTACGGTAATAAACATACACCGAACCTTGATCTTCATTTTCATCGATATCATCCACAACTGCACCAATAAGTATAGTATCTCTATAAATTGAAACGGAATTCCCAAAATGGTCAATTATTTCACCATCTATGGGCGAGAGCTTGGTAACTACTCCCCAGTTATCTATACCCCCTTCATCACGTTCGAAAATATATGCAGAACCTATAAAATCATCTTGGTCCGCCCCAACTACAAGGGTATCTTTATTTACCGAAACGGAGCTTCCAAAATAATCAAGTTCATATCCATCAGATGCTGTAATCTTAATAACCAGACCCCAATTGTCCGGTCCTCCTTGATTACGTTCAAAGATACATACAGAACCCTGATTTGTATTTATTCCGATATCATCACCCTCTACTCCAACGGCAACCGTATCATTACTAATGGAAACGGAATTACCGAATAAATCATTCCCAAAACCATCCAAAATAGTTAGCTTTGTAACCTCGCCCCAATTGTCTTGACCTCCCTGGTTGCGTTCATAGATATACGCAGAACCCTGATCTACCTGTGCACCGATATCATCACGAGGTACACCTACCACTAATGTATCACCATCAATAGAAACAGCGCTTCCGAAATAATCCTCGTTCAATCCGTCTGAAGCTAAAATCTTTGCAACCTCGCCCCAATTATTTGGTCCCCCCTGGTTGCGTTCAAAGATATACACTGCCCCTTGAGAATATGTCACTCCACTATCCTCAAGATCTGCTCCAACAGCTATCGTATCACCTGAAATGGAAATTGACTCACCAAAGCTGTCTCCCGCTTCACCATCCGAGGATGTTATTTTTACAACCATCCCCCAATTGTCAGGCCCACCGTGATTGCGTTCGAAGATATAAGCTGAACCTTGATTACTGTTTGCACCAATATCATCAAAACGCGCTCCAACGACAACAGTATCACCATAAATGGAAACAGATTGGCCGAAGTTGTCACCAGCAGCGCCATCAGAGGCAGTGAGCTTTGCAATCTCAGCTATTAAAATGGGGTCTATTTTGAGTGGATATACAGCATTCGTATCATTTACTGAGATTGTGATGCTATCCGAAAATATACAAAGCGCGGACGGGATAATGTGCCCATATGCATCTGTCACTATTAACTTTCCATAATTAAGAACAACCTTTCCAGAGTCATCCAGAAACACGGTGTTTTCTCCCTCGTTAATTGGGGTAAGTGAGGTTTGAAGGGACATCTCGAATAAAAGATTCCCGTTTGATATGGGCTGTGGCGGTGCGTTTATCGTGAACCCGTGCTCAAGTCCTTTTTCGTCATTGACGTACCAGCCAGTCAAATCTTTATTATACACAAATTCAATACTGTTTTCATTCACTACAACTTCAGGATCATCATTCATGGGAACTATGTTTCCTCTGTAACCATAACCTGCAGGGGTAAGAAGCCAGGACCAGTCCTTTCCCAAACTCGGATTGACCAAAACCGCTCCTTCATCATATGTAATTCCCCATTGATGCCGAGGATTCGAGGCCGCATATCCTTGGGCAGTCTGACTCCAAGTGGGATAGTACCTAGATTCCTGTAGTCGAACCTGTATATCGTCCCATTCATTAGCGGAAAGACCTTCTGGAATCTCCGTAACTGTTTGTTTGTTATCCTCAATCACAAAAAGATCGATATCTGAATCGGCCTTATCCTGAATAGAAATAGGCTCATCAATGGAACACAACACAATAAAACCAGTTATGCACAATAGTAAACTCAACAAAACAGAGATAATCTTTTTCACCAAAGTCTTCCTCCAGATACTACCTCGAACACAATAATCCGGCAATCGTTAATTTATTTCGTTATATAAATAACTTTGCCAAACCTATAAATAGAGGATTCCAACCCATGGAACCAAGGTAGGACTTTATTTAGCTATGGACATTCGCTACACCGATTGTCTATACCGAAAATTGGATTTTAAGTTTATATATGAATAAAACTATACTGACTTTTGAAGGGCGAGAGACTGTTTCCAAATATAGGCGGCGTTGGGAGGGAATGAGTGTAAGGGACCTGATACCAAATAAATGTATGTTAAAGGTAAGTATATACGACATTAACGTCGGAAATAGCTCTAAAACAGAAAGATATGTGACATTTATGTCAGATATGAACGAGTTATACGCAATCTTGAGCAAAGGTGAATGATATAATGTCTTCAAAGTTAAGAGAAAGAAAGGCTATTCTTTCTGCAAGTTTAATCGCTTCTTTTTTATTATTATTCTTGGTAATCCCAACACCAGTTTATTCTCAAGCTTCATCGCATTTAGAACCTCAACAAATAAATGTGGAGATTATTCAGGGTCAAACGCTAATAAAAAAGAGGAAAATTCTCGTTCTTTTCTTATCAAAGAGGGTATAGCAAAGGCAAGACTGAGGAGTGAAAAATGGGGCCGTCCCTCAATTATGGAGACCAAAGGGGACCCGGAGATAGGCGATAAAGCCTCAGAAATGCGCTCTCAAGGGCTTTCCTGGTCGGAAATAGCCTCCAGCCTTAGCATAGGTAAAACAACCGCTAGAAGGCTTGTAAGCCTACACCAAAAAGATGAAGATAACCCTATAAGGACAGATGCCGATGGAGTAGGACCTATTAGGAAAGTTACTTGCACTTTTAGTGAAAATGAGGGCGACTCTATAAATCAACCCCAGGATGATCGATTTCCCTTAAAAGATGATGTTCTAAATAAATTGCCTAAAACGTTCCAAATACTCAATTCCTTACTCGAAAAGGCAAGGCAAAAACAGGCGAAATAAGGGGTTACGACTTCAACCACAAATTACCCTCCCTTCCTCCGCATTGTTCCGGGCTATCGATATTAAATGACGTTCAAGCTGAGATGCCCATTATTTGGCCCAACTTTTTGTGAAAAAGTTGGGGGGACATCTTCCCCCGCATCCCAACATTTTTATTTCTTCTAACATAGTGAGCATATATTTCGACTTATACCTGTAAAAAGCAGGTATAACAGGGATTGCGTGCCGAAATGTAAGTTATCCATCCATTCGAATCGTGAGCTTGATCTTTCGTGTTATCCAGAAAATACCATACCAAAAAATTTTATATATTAAAACTATTTCACCTTTTGGTGAAAATACGAAAAATAGTGAAAAAGCCTTAAAGCTCAAGGAAGTCAAAAAGGTGCTAGAGAGCGCGCTTGAAGAGTTGCTCGAATTAACTTGGGAACCATCGTTACCTGAAAAAAGTTCCAAGGAGAGATGGCGGCCAGATTTAGTGGTCAAGGCAAAGGCAGGTCGGAAAGAGCATATTCTGTTAATTGAGTTCAAAACTTCTGGTGAACCACGGAACATCGCTCAGGTGGCGGGCTATATGAATGCCGTGAGAAATTCTCTACCTGGATACCCCGTCTTAGTTGCACCATTCGTTAGCTCACGTGGAAGAGAGATGTGCAAAGAACTTGGCCTCGGATTCGTTGATCTCACAGGAAATGCCTATCTCAAGTTCAACAGCGTCCTTATAGAGCGGTGGGGCAAGGAAAGCAAAGCGAAAGAGAAACGCTTACTTAAAAGTCTCTTCACAGAAAAGTCCACTTGGACTATCAGGAAGATGTTCTCCAATCTTAATCGCGAGTGGAAGATGGAAGAGCTAGCATATGAATCAAATGTGAGTCTTGGTCAGACATATAAAGTCATAAATAAACTAGAATCTGAAGGATTTGTAGATAAAAAGTGGGGAGCCATCACTTTATCAAAACCTGGAGAACTCTTAGATGCGTGGGCAAAGGTCTATAAATTCGAGAACCAGAGCACAATAGGCTATCATTGCCCGCTCAAGGATCAGGAAAGTATCTTCAATGCCCTGAGGAAGATCCCGCCAAAGCAATATGCCCTAACATTAGGAGCGGCTGCGTCCTTGGTGGCTCCATTTGTTCGCTCTACAGACGTCTACATGTATATCTTTGGGAAGATTGATAATTTAATGAAAGTTTTAAAATTGAAGACTGTCGAATTCGGTGGTAATGTGAATTTAGTTACGCCAGCAGATGATGGCGTGCTGTTTGACATTCAACAAGTGGAAGGGTTTACCTTGGTCTCCAACCTACAGCTTTACCTGGACTTGTATAATTATCCAATGCGTGGTAGAGAACAAGCAGAACACTTAAGAAACGAAGTTATGAGGTTTTAGCTATGGTTCAGCGGCTATCTGGTGATTATTCAGAAGGATTGACAAGCGCTTCATTATCTGCATTGCTAGAACTGGCAGTTACATTGCGTTCTTATCAAGACTCGATAGTGCTGGTCGGTGGTTGGGTACCCTATTTCCTGATAGAGGAATTTGGAAGAGGGGACTTCAAGCATGTCGGCTCGATTGACATTGACCTAGCTGTTGACCCTGAGAAAGTAGATAGGGAAGCATATGCTGGCATCATAGAGTTGATTGAAAGGAGGGGTTATAGAAACCGCACGGACAGAGAAGATAGACCAATTCTTTTCAGTTTCCATAAGTCAGTACCTTCGCCCGTTGATCAAAAGGAATATGACATCTCGGTTGATTTCCTGACCTCGGCAACGCAAGACTCCCGAAGGCACAGGCATGTAAGGGTTCAATCAGATTTGCCTGCAAGAACCGTGCCTGGTTGTAATATTGCTTTTCGATATAATATTACTAAGAAGTTGAAAGGTATACTACCTAACAATGGCGAGGCGATTGAAGATATAAGAATACTCAATATTACGGGGAGTCTGGGTATGAAAGGGATTGTACTGGGTCTGGCTTACAGGGAAAAGGACGCCTATGACATATATTCGGTTATCAGTCAATGTCTTGACAATCCATCGGAAGTGGCTACGGAGGTAAAACCATATTTAAGCGATACTGGGATAGAACAGGGTATCGATGCGATCAGGCAGAGGTTCAGAGATATAAATGCTGAAGGACCAGCTTGGGTAGCCAATTTCATTTCACAGGACACCGAGGAGCAAAAGAGAATCAAAGCCGAGGTTTCCGTGATCATGCAGGAGTTCCTTGATGGCGTATATGAGAGTGGTTCCAAGATGTTCTAAATAAAATGCCTAAAACGTTCCAAATACTCAATTCCTTACCCGAAAAGGTAAGGTAAAAACAGGCGAAATAGGGGGTTCCGACTTCAACTATAAATCATGCTCCCTTCCTCCGTACTTTTAACATATAACCCAACTTTGACAGTTAAAGATATAAAGTGTTCTTAGTTAGATAGTTTTATG
>CBDUXN010000184.1:0-7008 GCA_965371185.1 uncultured Thermoplasmata archaeon | reverse complement strand
ACTATGCTGATGCCAATGGTAACTACTACACGCAGCTGGACGATTACGCGGATGTGATCGTAACAGCCCCTGTAATGGTGATGAGCAAGGCAGCGAACATGGACTACGCAGATCCTGGCACCACGATAACATATACTATTACATATACTAACTTAGGAACTGGAATCGCGTACAATGTTGTAATCGAGGACACGATCCCCTCTGACACGACATACGGGGATTCCGATCCCAGTTATACCTCAGAGGATAACGATACCTATACCTGGGAGGTAGGAACCGTAATTCCAGGGACCACACATTACATCACCATCAATGTCACAGTTAATGTCGGGACTCCTGATGAGACTCTCCTGCATAATGTGGCAACACTCGACTATTCAGATCCCCACGACAACTACTATCCGCAGATAGAGGACTATGCTGATGTGATTGTAACCGCTCCAGAATTGCATCTTACCAAGGATGCGGATGTGAGCGAGGCTGATCCTGACGATACAATCGTTTACACTATTGAGTATTGGAACTCGGGAACCGGCCTGGCAACACTCGTGGAGATCGTGGATACGATACCTGAATACACGACCTTTGTGAGCTCGACACCAACTTACACCTCTGCTCTTGGTGATGATTACACCTGGTTCATCGGCGATGTGGCGGCAGGCGGGAGCGGCACGATAACTATTACTGTCACTGTGGATGTCGGCACGACTGACGAGACGCTTTTGCATAACGAGGTAACGCTCGATTACGCGGATGCCAACGGCAACTACTACGCTCAGCTGGACGATTACGCGGATGTGATCGTGACAGCCCCAATATTGTCTCTCTCCAAGACAGCGAATGTTACGGAAGCAGACCCTGGGGATGCCATAATCTACACCATAGAGTACGAAAACTTGGGTACAGGTTGGGCATCGCTTGTCAAGATCGTGGATACCATACCTGCGGATACCACTTTTGCCACCTCGAATCCTGCATACTCCAGTGCCAGCGGTGATGAGTACACATGGAACATCGGTGATGTTGCCCCAGGGGGAAGCGGTACAATCACCATAATGGTGACTGTGGATGCAGGAACACCGGATGAAACACTCCTGCACAACGAGGTGGAACTGGACTACGCAGATGCCAACGGTAACTACTACCCGCAGCTGACCGACTTTGCGGATGTTGTTGTAACGGCTCCTGTAATGTCCATCTCCAAGACAGCGAATGTAACTGAGGCAGATCCTGGGGATGCCATCATATACACCATCGATTACGAGAATCTGGGAACAGGCGATGCCAGTGATGTGACTATCATCGATATCCTACCGGGTGAGGTCACTTATGTTACAGCTTCCCCAGCTCCTGATTCCATCGTCGGGACCACCCTGATCTGGAATTTAACCGATGTGTTGGCGGGAACAAGCGGAAGCATCACGGTAACCGTGACCGTGACTCCTGGCACAGCCGATCGGACCGTACTCGTCAATTACGCAATGCTATATTATTCCGATGCCAACGGGAACTTCATCGAGCAGCTGTACGATTTTGTTGAGGTCACTGTCACCGCCCCTGTTATGACCCTGTCCAAGGAGGCGGGGGAAGTAACGGTCAGTGCGTACGTCCTAGCGGACTTCAAACTCAGGATTGCAGGAGAAAAATGGCATGATGTGGTTCTCACCTTATATGACGGTAATGTGTCCACAGCGGTTGCATCCATAACCCGCTATCCAGGTGATCCTGACGATCAAGCGGTGACCATATACAATGTCACAGTGGATGTACTCACAGACTCCTTCACCGCTGTTATCGAATACACACCATTCGATGATCCCATAAACGGTGAGTTCTGGGGAGCGGATCCATGCTGGCTTATTCTTATACCCCCCGAAGGCAAAGAGATCAGGCTGAAACATACCTTCAACGTGAGGCATGAAGAGACTTGGGTATGGGTCATCGACGACTTCCGCCCGTACCTTTCGAAATTACCAGTCATCACCGAAGCCTTTATCCCGTATACCATTACCTATGAGAATATCGGTTCCGGGGACGCCTCCAATGTTGTGATCAACGATATATTCCCATCGAACATCACCTTCTTGGATTCCAATCCCCCGTACGACTCCTGTGCGGGAGATGTATACACTTGGAACATTGGAACCGTTGTTGCAGGAGGGAAGGGCTGTATATTCATCAACATCAGCTACATCTTCGAGATCGATGGCTATGTGCTGACCAACGAGGTGACCTTGAACTACTCCGACGCAAACGGAAACTTCATCGAGCAGCTGTATGACTCCGTAGATGTAACCCTCATGATGCCGACAATTGAAGAACGTTCATCTGGTGGATGTGTAAGCCTTGGCACCGGACTGGTTGCAGGAAGTGAAAGAACAGGTACAATCCCTGTAGATGCCTACGCTTTGGTCTACAATTCCTTAGGTGGTTACTCAGGTGGACAAACCGAGATCGATGACTTCACACCACGCGGACCTGTGTTACAAACATCAGAAGTAGAAAGTACTTCCCAAGAAGCGGATATGATTATAAACCCTGTCAATGCCGACAACCATGTGGAATATGCCCTTAGATTGGATTGGGCCATCTGGGACAGTACCATCTTCACTGTGCCTGTTGTAATCCCTGTTACATCACATACACTTGATGTCAAGGACACCGTTCACCTATATTCGATGACAAGCATACCAAGTGTAGATGTAACCACTTTCAAACCAGTTCAAGTGAATAGTGTCCCGGTTTTTGGTGAGGAAAGCGATAAACCCGGCACCGAAACAACAAATAAGGCTGTTGACCCCGTTCCCGAAGATGTGCACCCAGATATCTCCGCCGATAACGAAGATACCGAAATCGAAGATGAAGCGGAGCCCACGGAGACACCCCCAAAAGAGGAGCATATTGACCCCAAGGAGGGCGATATCGTTGAGTTCTATGAGCTCTCAACCCAGGGATCCGTGGCCACCGGCGAGTTAGGTGCACAGGAAACACCCGTGGTGTATTCTGCGGAGATTGCAGGCATATCGTACTTGATACTCGCCTCCCTTCTCTTCGCTTTAAGCGCCCTTGCTGTGGGAATATACATATACAATAAGCGGCACATGTAAAAGAGGAGATAAACTCCTTATTCTTCCCATTTTTTTATATATACAGTGGGTGCTTGGAGTGGTAGCCCTAACGCAAAACATTTAAACATACAAAAGGCATAACCTTTGTTAAACGGGATAGTTGCTGGTATTTGTATGTATATAATCAAGTTTGGAGGCAGTGTTATCACGGATAAAACTGAGAAAAAGACCTTCGAAAAGGTCAGAACACTGCGTTTAGTATCGGAAATAAAGGAGGCTGAGAAGAGAACCCTCGTCGTTCACGGGGCAGGCTCGTTCGGACATATACTGGCCAAAATGCATGGTCTCCATGAAGGCTATAAAAATGAGGAGCAGCTAGGGGCTTTAGCAGAGGTTCAGAGGGATGTGAAAGAGTTGAATTTCATGGTTTTAAACGCTTTTTTGGAGGAGGGTGTCAACGCCGTTTCTCTGGCCCCGAGCTCGTTCTTGACCAACGAAAATGGTGCGATAAAGGGTATGGATTCCAGCGTGTTTGAACGCTATTTTGACTTGGGCTTAACTCCAATCACATTTGGGGATGTTGTACTTGACGAGAAATTAAAATTTTCTATATGCTCAGGCGACCAGCTGATGCTTGAATTTGCCAAGGTTTTCAAGCCAGAAAAGGTCATATTCGTTACGGATGTGGATGGCGTATTTTCATCGGATCCGAAATCCGATGACAATGTCGAGCTAATGCCAGCCTTGGATGAGGAGACCTTCTCCTCCATCAAAAAGAGCCATAGTAATGTAGATGACGTTACAGGTAGCATATTTGGAAAACTGGAAATAATGCTCGATATCGCCGCAATTGGGTTTGAAACCATCATAATAAACGGTACAGTGGAGAATCGGCTTAGAGACGTATTGAAAGGTAGGGAAGTAATCTGTACTAAGGTCGTGAAAAGGCGTTAAGGAGGGATTAGAACGATAGAGGAGCGAAAAGAAGACCATGTGGATATCTGTCTAAAGGAGGATGTGAAGGCCCATTATAATTATTGGGATGACATTCATTTCATGCATCATGCTCTGCCTGAATTGAGCTTTTCGGGTATCGACACAAAGGCGATTGTCCTAGGCAAGGAACTCTCAGCGCCGATAATCATATCAGCTATAACTGGCGGTTATCCCAAGGCAGAGACCATCAATAGGAACCTAGCTGAGGCTGCAAGCAAGTTAAAAATTGGCCTGGGTGTTGGGAGCCAGAGGGCAGCTTTGGAGGATAAAAGCTTGGTTGGAACTTACTCTGTTGTCAAGGAGTACGATGTTCCATTGATGATTGGGAATATCGGTGCCCCACAGCTCATACCCCAGCATGACAGTGAAGCTCTCGATACAGATAAGATCGAAGAGGCTTTTGAGATGATCGATGCTGACCTGCTTGCGGTACATCTCAACTTTCTCCAGGAGGTCGTGCAGCCTGAGGGTAATGTCAATGCAAAAGGCTGCTTGGCTGCCATGAAGATGATCGCCTTCAGATATCCAATAATGGCAAAGGAAACAGGGAGTGGAATATCGAGGAACACGGCCCAGGCTTTGAGGCGAATCGGAGTGAAGGGAATCGATGTTGGCGGGTCCAGCGGCACCAGCTTCTCGGCTGTGGAGGTATATCGTGCAAGGAATAAGGGCGATAAACTGAAGGAGAGACTCGGCAGAACGTTCTGGGACTGGGGAATTCCCACGCCCGTGAGCGTTATCGAGGCAAATGTAGGTGTGGAGGTGGTGGCCACAGGTGGCATAAGAAACGGGGTGGACGCTGCTCGTGCTTTGGCTCTTGGCGCTAACGCAGTAGGCATGGCAGGAGCACTGCTGGAAGCGGCCACGCAAAGCTCCGAGGAGGTCATTGAGCAGCTTGAAGGTGTGATTCACGAGCTGAAGGTGACGATGTTCTTGACCGGCTCAAAAACTGTCGATGATCTGAAAAGGCAGGATGTCGTGGTGACCAGAAGGACGAAGGAATGGTTAGAGCAGGTTGTGGAGCGGTAAAGGGGAGGGAATATGGACCTTAAGAGCATTCTCAGTGATAGAATCGAGATGGTAAACCTTGCTTTGAAAGATATATTGGATATGGGAGAACAGGAGAAGCTTCGCAAGGCTGTTCAGCACATACCTATGGCCGGGGGCAAGAGGTTAAGGCCAATATTGGCCATGCTCACTGCTGATGCTGTCTCGAACAGCGGTGAGAAGGCCCTACCTTTTGGCGTTACACTGGAGCTCATTCACAACTTCACCTTACTTCACGACGATGTAATGGACAAGGATGAATTACGAAGAGGTGTAAAAACAGTGCATGTCCTTTTTGATGAAGCAACTGCCATAAACGCTGGTGATGTGCTGTTTGCCAGGGCATTCGAAACGTTGACCACTACGGATGTGGACGGTACAGTGCTGAGGAGATTGGTACGAGAGGTGGCGGAAGCTGTAAGGAATATCGGCGAAGGCCAGCAATTGGACAAGGATTTTGAGAACAGAACGGACATCTCAGAGAAGGATTATTTGAAGATGATCGAATACAAAACAGCCAGACTCTTTCAGATCGCCGCAAAGGGCGGGGCGATGATCGCTGATGGCACTGAAGAGCAAATTCAGTCAATGGCCGATTATGGACGATTGCTTGGCATGGGTTTCCAGATTTGGGACGATTATCTCGACCTGAAGGCAGATGAAAAGCTCTTAGGCAAGCCTGTGGGCAGTGACATCAAGAATGGAAAGAGGACTTTGATCGTGGTTCACGCCCTGGAAAGGTTGGAACTAGACGATAAGGAAGTTTTCTTATCTGTTTTGGGCGATCACAATGCATCGCAACAGGAGGTTGGAAAAGCCATAGAAATCCTTGATAATACTGGCTCCACTGCATATGCAGAACAAATGGCCCTTGACTTTGCAAAAAAATCCAAGGAATTGCTTTATGTATTGCCAGAATCCGAACATAGGGATATTATAAGTAAAATCACGGATTACATGGTTCAGAGGAGGAAATAATTACTAACCCACACCTTTAACCCCATTCTCCGATAACTTGAATTCAGCTGATACGCCCTCAGGTCGCCACCTGTACTTTTTGATCACAGCCCTTCTCAATCCTCCATCCCCTACCTTTTCCAGCTTTATTATGTCCTTCGCATAGTGCATCAATGCATGGCCTCCAATTGGCTCGAAGGTGTTGGTCTTGGTATCTGTATACACCTGTGTGGTGACCACAACTGGGATATCCCTCTTTCTGGAAATTTGGAGCAAGAGGTTCAGCTGCCTACCCAAGGATTGTCTTCCATCCACTTCGCATTCTTCACCGAATGTTGCCCTGTAATGCACAGTTGCCGAATCGAGTAGGATCAGGCCAATGTCGTCCTTTGCCTCTGCAAGTCGAGTCGCATCCTCTACATTCTTTTCCTGTTCCTCCAGGGAATAGGGCGTAAAGAACAGTATTCCTTTTATCACCTTATCAAAATCCTCGCCGCATATTTGTTCCAATCGCTGAAATGAAACTCCTTCAGTATCTATGAAAATCACTTTCTTCCCATTCAAGACCACATTCCTTGCAAGTTGGAGGCAAATATTCGTCTTTCCGCTCCCCCCTTCTCCGTAAAGAGTGGTCATGGATCCGGACTCAAATCCTCCGCCGAGAAGGTCATCCAAAGGTCTGCATTCGATCGGTAATTTCATGAATTTACACCTATGTGAGCGCACCATATTGGATTATTATGCATTTATAAGCTTCGATTGGCTCTCCCTTACCTGGAGACTTAATAATTTGAGACTGTATATAGCCCCAAAATTTGGAAATCAATAAATAATGCAGGGTTACCTCACTGGAGGAACCCTTCGGGCCCCTCCGTGCCTCGACAAACTTTAACTTCCTCACGCAAGAATTCTACAGCTTTTAAGCTGTAGATGAATTGCG
>CBDUXN010000183.1:0-7105 GCA_965371185.1 uncultured Thermoplasmata archaeon | reverse complement strand
TTGATAGGGATCATTCCCTTCTCGTACTCCCTTTCAGCCAACTCGATAACATCGAGTACGTGCTTCTTTTCTTTGATCAGAGGTGGCGCGCCCATTTTTATCTGCAAGGCACGGGCGCCGATGATTCTCGCCTTCTCGAAACGTGTGTGATTCATCTTCATCCGCCCAGTATTTTGGATTATATAGCCAAACCGACATTCCACCAGTCTATTTGACTGGTGATTAGGAATGGCGGAATTAATGTACAGAACCACTGGCTTCGTTAGATGCCACTGGCCTATAGACCAGTGGTTCTTCACATGGATGGGGATTATACCCCTAATAAAGAGGGTGGTAATAAATGTTTTGCAGTTTGGAAAAAGCAAGCCTCTATGATAGGATTATATATTACAAGTTTCATAATCTCATATAATGGCTCTGCCTAGAGAAATTCTCAACGAACTGAAATGGCGTGACGATAGGGATCTGTCCAGGGCCGAGATATGGTACGTTCATAGGGGCGCTCCAAACGACACGAAGATTATCTCAGGTGAAGAAATCCAATCGCTTGAGCGCTCGTTCATGGTGCTCGAGGAGGCCTCGATCCCGTATCATAGGATTTTTAAGATCATATATGGAAGTAATTTGATTTTCGAGAGGGGAAAACGGGAGGTGTAATGATGGCAGAAAACGATGATTCCGAATTTGTTCCTCCCCCCGAGGAGATCAAGGAGATACTGAGAAATTCGAAGGTCATTGTGGATGAGGCCATAGAAAAAGGTGTCAAGGTGGTATGGATGCAGGAAGGTGTGATAAACGAGGAAGCTGGAATCAAGTACACCGAAAACAGATTCAGGAAGTAAGAAAACACCATACTGCAAATAATTATTCAAATCCGCACCAGTATCAAATATAGAAGCGGAACCTGGGGTCTCTATGCTTCACAGAAGGATTTGAGACAAGAATTTCCCCGACAGCATTTGAGAACTTAATAGTAACAGGTTCAGAATCACCAAGTTTACAAGCATTATAGTTGAGTTTTGTAAGAGAGAAAATATCCCTCGCTACTTGCTGAATATCACCCTTACCATGTTGAATCTCAATTTTCATTGGAGCAGGAATTTCAAGGCCAGTATAGGTTCCAAATTTTGGAGAAAAACCAGAGCCCCACAGGTATCCTTTTGTATCATTCCATTTCCAGAATGTTCCCCGCATTATAGGTTTACTACCTTCCCTAAATAAACGAATTCCTGCTCTTTCTAAGCGGACATTGATGGCAGTAAGTTTGACTCCAGAAGGGCAAGCGTTTTGATAACCAAGATATTCTGTCTCATTAATGGAAGAGCGTGAATGAAGGAATATCTCCTTTAACTTTTTTCCCTCTAAGTCTCCGTAAGTTTCTAAAATCCCCTCTAGGAGGTGTTTTGCCCCTTTCCGGCTCAAATGACATTGTGAAGTCTCTGGAGAATACCACGGCCCTTCATCTCCTAGGAATACAATCCCATCACCTGAATCGAGAAACATTTGGGCAGCACAACAAGCGGTTCTATTATCATCGGGTTTTATAACCCTTCTAAAAGCCAATCCAATATAGCAGACCCCTTCCCTTGCATTGGCCAATTTCCAGGGCTTTGCACCAGATTTATAGTAAAATGCTGTCGATAGGTTCCTGGCAATATCAGAAGATGGTGTGAGACCTCTCTTAGGAATCCCGGGAATATCTGAAGATGGTGGGCAAATTGTGGATTCTCGAATGATTTGAATTGGAATTCCATGAATCATAGATAGAGCTTTAAGTTGGCGTCGAAAATCAACTGATAAATGATATTGCTCAGAACTCCAATCGTCTTCATCAAGGAGCTCATTCATCCATTTTGATAGACTTGATTGACCATCAATGCGTTGCTTCAGCTCCTTTCCTTTAGGTCTATGCCCCCATGCTTTAGAGACACTCGATTGTGGTCTACAATTTTTCCATACTTCATCTGGCACAACGCATACTAGAAAATCAATGGAAGCATCCTTTTTCTTGAGGATAGGAATTCCATCTAAATACTTCTTAACAACATCAAATGCCCTTTTATAAGGATCACGATGTCTTGCGGACTTTAATAAGGAATCCCTCTCAAGTTCATAACTCCAGGAGGGTTTATCAGGCCAATATGAGTGGAATATTGATTCAAAACCAGGATAAGGGGGCCAAAGTCTTGTATCCTTACCCTCTTCAGGAAAAACCGGCCCTATTAATTTGGAAGCCCATTCGATAAAAGCATTAATTCCATCAGGCGCACCAAGAATCCCGTAAGATACATTTTTTGGATGAAAGGGAGAATCTGTTTCATAAGGACCAAAGAGAGATAATCCATCATGTGGATCTTGAAGAGGTTGTCCATGTCTGAATTCTAGAAGAGGTTCAGGGAACACATCAATTTCATTCATCATAGTCATAATCCTCCTCTTCGATTACAATGTCTTCCTCAATCTCATCCTCAATAGAAATATCAACAGTTTCATCAATTGGCTCCTCGTCAATTACGCTAATTGGGGTTTTTCCTCGTACTAAACATGAATTGACGACAATTCTTTGACCGATATCATCACCAATTATTATGCTATCCTTTCCTTCAGAAATGAAGCTTATCGTGGCAAGATATCTGCTAAACCATTCATGATTCCACCAAGATTTTCTGATTCTTCTACCTCTTGCAGTTGCGGTTCGTTTTTTAAGGGGAGTTCCATCGGTATCTGAGAGATAAAGCCCGATATTCAAAATAGCTAGATAACCGTAGTCGGGGTCGTATCTTACAAAAAATCGAGGAGAGAGATGATAACGATATAATTCAGATTCCTGGCCAAGTTTAGACCACTTTCTTGTACCAGCGACCTGGACCGTTGTATTCTTTCCAGTATATGTTTGAAAGTGAATCTTGTTCTTTTCTAGCAAGCCAAATGGGAAATATATTCGTTTCTCAGAGTTATCAAGACCCATATGAGTAAATCGGGCATTCAATGAGCGTGTGAGAAGGTTTTTTACAATGTTATCGGTAGTTATGCCCTCTATTTCATCATGATTCGCAATCTCGAAGGATGAATCATAACGAACTTTAAAATTATCCACAATCGCGTCAGAAGGATCGTGAAAAGCGAAAACAGTGTAGGTGTTTTTTGGATAGATTGGCCATTCTTTTGCAAGGTCCAACAGAGCAAACCATGTGACGGTCGTCCCAATATAGAATTTCTTAATAACTGTTGGTGTTTCAATGATTTTAAGACAATTAGAATAGACTGGTTCTGGCTCATTCTTAAATTGGTTCAAGTCAAAGAAAACTTGGGACGCTATTGCCATACCATCCTCCAAGGGGCGGGGAGCATCTAATTTAGACAACTTTTTTAAGAGTTGACGATACCCATCTGCCCAATTCTTGTGAAAGGGAATGTATGTAATATCAGTAGTCATCCAATTAATCTCACTACCTGAAATGTCATCAACCTTCAGTGGAATAAGAAAATCAATACCCCTTTCTTCACCAATCTTTAGAGCAAATGTACGTTCTTTGGTAGGGTTTGGCTTGTTAACTGAATTATGTGAAAGTAAGAACAAAACACGGAATGTCCTTTCTTTCATGGCTTTTTGAATATCTCTGGGATAAGATTCTCCTCCGAGGAGTTCAAACCTATCACACCAGACCCTATATCCTTCACTAGTAAGGCGTAATGTAAGCCATTCGGCTAAAGCCCAATCTTCGGTGGCATAGCTGATGAACAGATGATCTTTCTCTTTTGTCATGGTAACTAAAGACCCTAATGATATTAAGGATTTAAATCATTGACGTTAACACTTTCACCCACCCCCTCCCCTTATGTTCATATTAAACAAACACATTAATGAATATGTTAAATTGGAGTAGGCTCAACGGAACTTGTGGCCACAATAAGAAACCCTAATAATATAGAAAGCGATATGGAAAACAAGGGGCTTGAGGATGGTAATACCTGGAAGAGCAAGGAATGAAGGCGTAGTAGAATATGCAGAGCGTCTTTCCAAACTCTATGCCGAGACTCAAGACTCTAAAGCCAGAAAGCTTAAAGGGCAATTTTTTACCCCTATCCAAATTAGTAGATTCATGGCAAGCCATTTTGAAATACAAAACGATAATTTCAGTTTATTAGACCCTGGAGCAGGTTCAGGATGCCTGATAGCCTCTTTTTGTGAAAAGATATTGGAATTGGAAGAAAACGTAGATATGAAAATTGACGCATTCGAGAATGACCCTGACATCATACCTTTTTTAAAAGCAACGTTAGATGCATGCAAAAAGGGGTTGGAAGAAAAAGGGCATACTGTAAATTATAATATATTTGAACAAGATTTTATCCTGTTCAATAAAGGATACCTTTGGAAATACGATCTTACACAAACAGAAAAGAAATACGATTTATACGATTTCATAATCTCAAACCCACCATATTATAAATTAAATAAAGATTCGCCTGAATCCGTTGTTATGAAAGAATTGGTTTCTGGACAGCCAAATATATATGCTCTATTTATGGCACTATCTGCGAGTATGTTAAAAACAAACGGACAAATGGTATTTATTACTCCAAGAAGTTTTTGCTCAGGATTATATTATAAGAAGTTTAGAAAATGGTTTCTAAACAATGTCCAGATCACTAATATCCATATATTCGAATCAAGAAAAGAAATCTTTGATCATGATGAGGTGCTGCAGGAGAATATCATAATCAAGGCAAAAAAGCCCCAGGAAAGAACCGATGATGAAAAATGGATAATAAGTCTCAGTAAAAATAAGAATTTAAAAGATATAAAAAAAATAGAGGTTCTGCGAAAGGATGCAATACATCCAATAAACGGAGAAATGATCATAAGAATACCGACTTCGCAAATCGATTTAGAAATAATGAAAATCGTAGATAAATGGCCTAAAACTCTGAAAGGTTTAGGGTTAGAAATATCCACAGGTCCTGTGATTCCTTTCCGTGCAAAGAAGTATTTACTACCGGATTTTACAAATTATCAAAATTCAGCACCTCTTCTATGGATGCAAAATATGCAAAACATGAATATTTCATGGCCTTTAAAGGGAAATAAAAAAGAGTCCGCAATTAAGATATGTAGTGGAACAGAATCCTTACTGTTACCTGTAAAAAATTATGTCTTGCTCAAACGCTTCAGTTCAAAGGAGCAAAAACGAAGGCTATATGCGGGAGTATTTTTAAAAGATGATTTTCCGCATAAAGTTGTTGGTATCGAAAATCACCTTAACTATCTATATAGGCCAAAGGGAAAATTACGAATGGATGAAACCCTAGGCATTGCTGCAATATTAAATTCAACTATTATAGATAGGTTCTTTAGAGCATTAAATGGCAATACTCAGGTGAATGCTACAGATATCAGAAGCCTACCACTACCGGCCATCGAAAAAATCCGTAAAATTGGAAAATTAGTAAATAAATCACAAACTTTCCACAATGGATTCGGATTGGACAAGATTGTGGCTGAGTGTCTAGGAATTGACCTTGAACTCGTAGAAAGAATTAACAAAGGTGAAAATCAAGATGACTAAAATTCAAGAGGCCATTGACATCCTGAAAGAATTGGGATTTCCTAGTGCTCAACAAAATGAAAGGTCAGGCTTGACATTATTATCTCTGTTAGATCTAAAAAAAGATACACCTTGGTCTGGATCAAAAAAGCGTTCTATAAGAATTCATGATATTCTCCAGTATATCCATAAACATTACGGAAAGACCTACGCAGAAAATTCACGGGAAACGATAAGACGCCAAACCATCCATCAATTTGAGCAGGCAGGTATAACTGTAAGAAATCCTGACGACCCCTTTAGACCGACAAATAGTCCGAAAACCGTTTATGCGATGTCAGAGGAAGCTTTAGAAGTGATAAGAAAATATGGAACATCTTCCTGGAAAAAAGCCCTTACAAAATTTGTGGATGAAAAGGGACGGCTCAGGGATAGGTACGAGAAACGAAAGAAAAAACATACTATACCCATTGATCTTCCAGATGGGGTCCACATCGACTTCTCACCGGGAAAACATAATGAACTTCAGGTTAAGATTATAGAAGACTTCAGAGCAAGATTCTGTCCAGATACAAAAATAGTTTATGTTGGTGACACTTCTCGAAAGCTACTGTATAAAAATGATGAGTTGGCACGGAAATTAAAGATACCTATTACAAAGCACGATAAATTACCTGATGTTGTCCTATATGATCAAAAGAAGAACTATCTATTTTTAATAGAGGTCGTAACGGCTCATGGACCTCTATCACCAAAACGTCAAATCGAATTGGAAAAAACTCTAACAAAAAGTAAAGCAAAAAGGATATACATCAGTGCTTTTCCAGATTTCAGAGAATTTAAAAAACATATCAATAATATTGCATGGGAAACTGAGGTATGGATAGAAGAAAATCCAGACCATATGATTCATTTTGATGGAGACAAGTTCTTTACAGTATACTAATTGGTAATTATTTATCCCTCAAACCAATATATTCCAAACACATGCCCTGACACGCCGAATAGATGAAGAGCACCACGGAATAGACGGCATTTGACAGCACAGACGGCATTTTAGTGAACCCCTGAAAGGCGCATTGGCAAGGTATTGACATCCCCTGTATTCGGGAATGGACGAGGAGGCCGCGAGAAAGGCAAAAGAAGCTGGAATAAAGGTTGTAATGGACAGGTGCATGTACAAGGAATACAAAAAACATTTTATACATTCTTGAGGATTCTTAAGGGTTAATTATCCCATCTATTATATTTGAATCGCTGCTGTAATAAATCGTGGTTGCCTTTTGCGAAATTTCTATCTGCAGGCGATTACTGTTCCAAGCCTGCCTGTATTGGTATGGTAACCCATTTACCCAAGAGGTATAGGTAGAATGGAATTCAGTGGCATCATACTGATTGTCCCACTCTATCTTAAGTATTGACAAAAAATCGATATCATTTTTATAATAATAGAATCTGTCACCTCCCCATCCTGATGCAGCCGCAGCTGCGTTCTGGGATGAGGTGTAATGGCCCAACATGAGGTAGATCAAAAATTCACCTAGGGTATCATTTAT
>CBDUXN010000182.1:0-7123 GCA_965371185.1 uncultured Thermoplasmata archaeon | reverse complement strand
AAGAGGAAAGCTAGATGCTGGAGCTCGAGGTCAAAAAGCAGGAGGAGGAAAGTAGAAAGCTCGAGTTGGAGGCTAAAAACCGTGAAGAAGAGCAAAGGAAACTGATGGAGAAGAAAAAGAAGGAGGAAGAGGAGATAACAAAAATCGAACAAGAGGCTATACAACATTGGGAAAAGGAAATGGTATTGAAGGCGACAAATTACATAACAACAGTCTATGAGATGATGAGGGCTTACAAACCTGAGTATTCTCCATTGGGGTACGTTCTTAAAGATGATGAGTGGAAAATTGAATTTAAATTCGAGCAATTGGAGATTATTGGTAAAGTTTCCGGGGGAATCAGGAAGGAACCATTGAAGATCATATGTGCCTATAACAAGGAATTTGGGCAGAAGTTCATCTCGGATGTGAAGAAAGTTTTGGTAGAGGATGTGAATCGTGCAACCAAGTCCAAGCAGTTCTTAGGCAAGTGCTATGTGATGGATAAGATCGACGATAAGACAGTTATCTCGACGATAGAGCAATTCAAGCATCCCAACTGCTCCATATATTTACACAGTCTGGAGGACGATAGACTGATTTACAATGAAAAAGACATGAAAACCGTATTATTCTCAGAATGGTTCAAAGCGGGCGGCAAGCCCAAGAGTATGGGTGAAATCCTGCATGATTTGGCAGATAAAAATAACGAGTTCAGCGGCGAGGATCTGAGGAGGAAATTGAATTTCAATAAGAAAGAAATGAAGAAATTTATCGAGAGCCTTATTGAAAATAACGAGGTATACAGGTTGGTCGGTGTTGAAGATAGATATGGACTTTTCAAGAAATAATATATTTCAAGGTTACTTCCTTTTCTGCAATTCCTTGAAACCCTCGATTTCATCTGGATATAAGTAAGCCATTTTTCGCAGATATAGCACAAGGGCCTCATACATGTTATAAGAATATATATTATGGGCCCGACGCCATTCCTTATCCCTTTCAACAACGAGCCTATTCTCATCATCCGCACCCACCCAGCTGAGGTAATATTTTTTTCCGTAATCCGAGATAATTTTATATGAGTCTTTCAGGTATGATTCAAATAATGTATCTCCAATTTCCGTCGCTCCATCCTCCGAGTATTCCCCAAGGATTCTTTTTATGTCTACCTTCTCTTTGAGCTCGTTTTCCATTGCATCGACTTTGGTGAATATTATTATGGGCTGTAATTGCATCTCCTTTTCGGTTAAATCCCTATTTTTAAGCAATGTAGAAAACAAGGAAGAAAGCTCCTTGTCATATCTCAGCATCTCATCGTATCTCTCCCCTGCTTCCGTAATTGTTATTTTTGAAGCGTCCACAATAAATCCCAATATTTTCGAATCGAAAAGAAACCTCAACTTTCTGGATAGCCTTCCAATCCCGTCATGCTCCATAAGAACCGATGAAGCATCATACACCTCAAATATCGAGCCGACCCATTTGTCCTTCTTCTTTGTGAATAATCTTTTTCCAATCTTTGGTCTATAACCCAAAATGAATTGGATCCTGGTATTGTCACTTGGGGGGTTCGATGGGGGGTATTCACCCCCCAGCAAATGGTTTCTGAGCTCATATACGGCCTCTCCAGTTTCGGATTTAATAAAAAAGATGAACTGCTTTGGGTTCTTGGCTGTCACTCTTTCAATTGTTTGTAGGAAAAGCCCTATAAACGTGGATTTGCCGCAACCTCTTGTTCCGATTATCGACACGACCATGGTTATGGAAAACAGTAAAGATTTATTAAATTTATCGTATGCTGTATGTTAACGATTTTAGGAAAATGCCTCATCTATTTTCTTATAAACATCATCACGATCCTTTAATCTTTTTAAGGATGGATGCTCGAGGTCCCACAAAATTACCTCCCATTCCTCGGCATTGGTCCGAAGGTCGATGGCCCGCTCTGTTACAGCTACATCGAACAATTCATTATACTGAGGTATAGGCCGCTCGGTTGTCATTGATATTGGGCGAATGTCACATTCGAAATTTAGAAATTCTAGCAAATAAATTGAAATTCTCATTCTATCCTCGTTAGTGGACCTCAGGCATCGGAATATGGCTCGATTTCTGTCTGAAGTCATAAGTCTAGTTGCCAATGTTTCCACAGCAGCTTTTGAGATTATGTTTTGAATCTTGCCTTTATAATCGAAGCCTGGTTTTTCTTTCGTCTGTATCTTTAATTTCTCGATTTTACCTTTCGGGAATGTGGTATCTTTATCATAATTCTCCATTGCTTCGATTACAGTTAATAATGAGATATTCCCCGACTTAATCAGTTTCTTATCCACGATCGCGGAGTGGTGAAGCACTCCTGTTCTGCCGTACTCATCCGCCTCGGGTGTATGGGTTATGTACGTTATAATTATCTGATTTCTGTTCTGTTTATTGAATATCAAGTGGCCTATAAAATTTTCCTCTTCATAGCGAACAAGAATCGGTGCGAACTCAGGTCCTCTTTCCGTGGGAAGTTGAAACACGCGTGTAAATAAAGATGGCTGACCTTCTGTTGATATTGCTATGGGGAGATCCTGATATCCTTTTCCAGGAAGCGGGTACCATATAAAATGATCCAATAGAATGTTTCTTTGGGTTACTTCTGTTGTGGTAGCTTGGGAGTCCTGAATTTTCTCTTTCTCTTCTTTTCGAGGTATGTGTTCCTCCATTTCGCCACCAACCTTTTTATCTTTAAGCTCACTTCTATCAATTTCAATTGGTTTATCTTTTTCTATCAGTGAACTATCGGCTTGTGGCCTAACAGTTTTTTCTCCCAAGGTCTCAGTTCCAATGCTTGTAACTAAACCCTCAACCGTGAATTTGCCAAGCTCCCCCATTTTGGGTGCGGCCCCCCGGTGCGATGTTTCCCGGTTTTTTATCTGAATCAGTTGTGGTGATATGAGGGGTTCCCCCATTGCAAAGAAATCGCCTCTTTCAAGATTAGGGAGCTCATCCAACATGCGGGTTTTATGAAAGAATCTGCTCACTGCTTTGACATCGTTCTCTATTCTTAACCTTCCTATGAACTGGTTTCCGCATTGGGATAGTATGTTCTTATCAACCATTGCAGGCCGTTGGGTGGCGACTATCAAGCCGATCCCACGTTTCCTGCCTCTCCGAGATATCTCATGCAGCTCTCTGACCTGTTCACCCCTGCTTTGAGGGACAAATCTATCAGCTTCCTCCACTATTACCAGGATAGGCATTTTTACCTCGGATTCGATTTCATACAAGTGTTTTAAAAATTCTGAAACCAATTCGAATTCATTGCTTGAGTTCGACGTGTCAAAAATGAGCCTTCCGCCCAACTTGACTACCTGCTCAGCTAGGGGCTTACATTTCTCAATAGTTAGCATTGTGTCAGCATCTGTACCATTGGAAGCCCATGCAATCTCGAATTGCTCCTTGAGACTGTAATATTCTCCTTCAGTATCAATTATCACAAAGGGCAGGTTTGCCTTGCACATCTCTTCGCATAAAACCCCAATAAGATGGCTCTTTCCTGAACCGCTCATTCCTATTACCGCTGTGCGATTTGTGAGAAGCTGTGTCCCAGAAATGGTAAATTCCCTGCCGTCAAACTCGCCAATGTGTAATAATTCCTCCTCAGCCATATAGTTGTCTCCCCCCTGCTAATAAATGGTGCTATTAATCTGAAATCCTTCCAAATATTTCCTCAACCTGTTTCTTTGGATCTGCGTATTTCTCAGACAGGTCTCTAAAATTATTTAGAAAACCTTCATACATATGGGTTGGGTAAGCATTCCAGGCATGGCCCCCTTCTTTATCTCTAACTACCTTTAGTTTTTTTGCATCTCCTGCTTGGGACACCATGCCATCGATTTTATCCATCTCAACCCAACTGAAGAAGTATTTGGCTTTATGGAGAGGAACATATACTTTCTGAGAGCCCAATATTGCAGCAAGAGTCGCACTGAGATAGGATTTCAATAAATTATTACCAATCTCGTAATTGATATCCTCGTCGTAATCCTTGCTCAATTTTTCCAGCCCAAATTCGTTTTTGATCTCGTTATCGATAGCATCGGCCTTGGCCAAGATGAATATAGGATGCAGTTCTTCTTCCAATTTATTTTTATTTCTATATTCAACATAAGCGGAGAGGATAATAGCTATTTCTTTATCCAGCTCGAGCATCTTGTTGAATTTTCTTCCACTGGTCGAATTTGTAAATATAGAACAATCTATTATTATCACAACTATATTTGCATCGAATATTTTCTTTATCCTCTGGTCCGCTGTTTTGCTTCTTTTGTATTCTTGAATATCCTCCCCTGAGATATCATACACTGTAAATGTCAGGCCGGCCCATGCCCCTTCCCGGAACTTCACTAGATTTATCAATTTTTCATGCATTTTGGGTTTGAATCCCATGAGAAACTGGAATTGATCCAAGGTATGGCGAGTAGTTGCCGGGGGAAACATGCCTTTTAGCATGTTGTTTCTAATCGTTAACACCGTTTCTCCGGTCTCAGAAGTAATGTAATAGATGAAATCGTCCGGATTTAGGGTTGTATATCTCTCCATCCCTTGATATAGAAGGCCGATAACTGTTGATTTACCGCATCCTCGTGTACCTAATATCGAAACAGGCATGAAAAAATAGAATAACTTAGGAATATTTAAAGTTATAGATTATATGAAAATATTATCATTATAATCCCTTGTAATCTTTCATTTCAGATAATATCGTGTTACCCGATCCCCCTCCTCACTCCTGATAATCTCGGAGTCTATTGTTGGGAAATTATGTGCATAATCTGCTTGTGAATAAAAATCTAGGATCGGTGTGAAATACCTGATTTCATCGGTAAATATCTGAATCTCGCCCCTTGAAATAAGAATTGACAGGCTGTAGAGCATCCCGACATAACCTTTGATTATTTCAAAAATCTGGGTTTTCTCGTATAATCCATAGTGGATACCGCTCTTTTGACCGATGTTATTCCATTTATTCACCAGACAGATGTAGAATTCTCGAGCTTCGTTGTCCGTCACTATAAATCTCAACAGATCCTTTAGTCCATCTTCGCTCAGGTTTGCGATTGAATTGACAAGGGTCTGCGATTGTGAGGTGTTCCAGTCGGCCAATTTTTCTTTCCATCCTGTTTTTGCCAGTGGGGTGACAGGGGTGGCCTGCGGGACTACACCTTCTGTGAGAAGTTTTTTTACTTTTTCTATATCTTCGCGGGAAAGAACCACATCCTTCACTTGCGCCCGTGGCTCTGGCTTTTCCTTTTTGGGATGGATCAGATCCTTTGCGGGTCTTGGAAAAAGGGCTTTGTATGGCCCGAACTTGTTCTCATCTGCAGGTTTGATATCCTCATGAATAAGAGCATAAAATAGATTTCTATGAGGGATCAAGTCCCTGTCCCAGATCTCCTTATCCCACCCTGTTACTGAATATATCCCGAATATCTTTATGGGGGCGTCTTTCAACGATGCGAGGGTTTGCAGGGTGGTCATAAGCTCTTCTTTCGTCATGGGCTCTTCATCCTCGCCTTGACCCTTGATAAATTTATTAATACGACATCTTACCCAAACTCCTATTGCGATTTTTTTGGGAATCGTATACATTAAAATTTTATTTACCGGAAGCAGGTTAATATCCAATTCGGGGTCATATTCTTCGATCTTGTCAGAATCGTCTTTCTCGAACTTATAGGGTTTAGCAAAAATACCGGACGAGGAGGTATCACTCCATTTCTCGACCCGGTATGTCTTTGGTTTGGTACCCTTCTTTGCTGATGGAAGTGTGATATTTATCGGGTATCTTTCCATTTTCCCGGCGAATGAATTGATGATAAAATCCTCGAGGGCCTTGGCCTCGGTAGATGTGATAGACATAATAGTGGGGTAATAAGTGTTGAATATTAAAAGCATATTGCCGTTATTCGCTGTATATGATTTCTCTTTTTGCTGTTTCTATCGATTTATATGTAAAGATTATTACCTCATAGTCAAAAATCTATCCCTATAAACCTTTATACTATCAAGTCCATTATTGTCTTAGAAGGGAAAATCGAGGCTTAAAATGGGCCCTGAGATAGGGAGATGTGGGCATGATTAATGATGAAGGAGAAAATCCGGGCAACTTGATAAACAGGGTTTTTTCCATCACAATTGTCGTAATGTTGGTTTTTACGCTATTTAATGTAATTGATCATCCTTTGGACCCTGTTCCCTCCTCAGAACCCTCCCTTGAAGTGGAGTACACGATTTTAGAGCAGCCGACCTCGGAGCCAGAGCCTGAAGATATGATTGGAACCGGGGAGATCCTGAGGGGCACAAGGTCCTTGCCCGACGATTTCGAACGTTTGTACATGTTGGGTTACGGCTCTATGATCGGATTCCTGAATTCCATCAAGAGCGCGGATGTAGACAACGACTTGAAGGAGGAATTGGTGTTTGGCAACAAGGAGGGCAGCATCTTCGTCATGGAGAGGAACGGCTCAGAGCTGGAAAAAGAGTGGGCGAGTCCGCTTTTGGGGGGCAATAGTTACGGCCTGGCACTTGGAGATGTGGACAGTGACTCAATAATTGAGATCGTCGTAGGGTCAGCAGACGGTATTGTACGAATATTCGGGTGGAACGGTGCTGAGTTCGAGTTGGAATGGGAGAGCCCTGATTTGGGCAGCTTCGCTTATGGTTTAGACTTGGGCGACGTTGACAATGATGGGAATATTGAGATAGTCGTGGGTACTGGGGAAATCACGTTCGATTACGATACCGAGGGGGGATGGGTAGCGGGAGTCAGCTTCAACCCCTTTGACGAAAATCTGTTCATTTTTGGTTTTAACGGTTTCAGTTACCAGCAGGAGTGGAGTACCATCGTCCCGGCGCTCTACGACGGCACTGGTATTTATAATATCGCAATAGGCGATACAGACGACGATGGCTCCAATGAGATCGTAATTGGTACTTTCGAATGGGAACTCTTGACAGGTGATTTTCAGGGTAGGTACGGCATATTGGGATGGGATGGCGGGGGTTACTCCTACGAGTGGACGATCAGGGAGCTCGACAACTGGATCATGGGTATGGGAATAGGAGATACAGATGATGATGGAGAAATGGAGAT
>CBDUXN010000181.1:0-7132 GCA_965371185.1 uncultured Thermoplasmata archaeon | reverse complement strand
TCCAAAGGAAAAGTAATTCCTCGTTCCTTCCGTGATGACCTTGTATCTTTTCCACCATGCCCATAGGAGCTACATTTGAACTGTTATCAGACAACCCCACTTTGCCCTGGCAAACCTGCCCTGAAAACGGCACTCGTTATATTAACCCTAACGTTGCAGACCCACACCGGCGAAAACCGTTGCGCTCGCACCATAGCACATTATATGCGACTGTGCTCGCCTCGGCTAGGATCTCACGTACTGTTAAGTACACTACGACCTGTCCAAGGCTGTGCGCAGCCACATCTGGCAAACTCTCGCGCGTTTTTCCTCGGTGTGGGTCTGCAACGTTAGGGTTAAAAAAACAAGACGGACTTATCAATATAATTTCGGGTACTCGAAGTCCTCTGGTATGTTTAGATGTACATACGCTTTTTTTCTTTTATCCTCTATGATGGCGTCCAGTTCATCGAAGTGGTTTCTGCCCTCACAGTTCATATCAAGCAGAAACGGACCCAGATCTCTCAATTCAAGTTGCCATGCAGCTTCAATGCTTCCCAATTCTTCAGGCCAGAAAACATCTTTAACCTTGATTTGATCCAAAAATAGATTTGGTGTCACACCCAGAGGGGTGGCATGAATACAATGATATTTTTTCATTGCAAGCGCTGTTGATTTTCCCATCGTAGTTTTGCCCACAATGGCCTTCAGGCCCCACTCCTCAATGAATTTTGCTCCCCATTTCTCAAAACGAATACTGAATGTAGGCATAAAAGACACCAGTTTCCATTCTCCATTTTCCTCAACAATGACAGGACCCACATGTATTAATAGATTTTTCTCGTTTATCGAAAATGGCAACACATGACCTTCATCGAGAACATATCTATGTAAACGAGAACGGCATGTCCACGCCGCGCTAAAAAAGAAAACAAAATCACCTAATTTAGCGTTTGTTATTTCTTCATCCTTAAAGGGACCTCTAAATGATATACAGCCATTCTTATCTCCCGTTAAACCAGTCCGGGTTGTCAAGCTCTTCAGTTTTGCCATTTGAATAGATTTTCGTACTGGCACGCCTCCCAACCCAGCAATTAGCACTCATTGCGACTGCAATACCTGCAAGATGAGTCAAAGAATATTCTACATTGAGCGCAAACACTGATGTAGTACCTCCTGAGCCCATTGGACCTAATCCGAGTTTGTTTATAGCTTCGATCAAATCGTCTTCAATCCTGGCTATTATGAGTTCAGGATGGTGACTGCCAATGAGCTTCAATACAGCAGCTTCCTTAGCCAGATGAGTGGCTATATCTACAGTTCCTCCAATCCCCACACCTAAGATTGAGGGAGGACAAATTGCTCCCGCCCTTGCAGCGGTCATATACCAGTCAATGATGGACTTTTTTATCCCGATTACCCTGTAACTTGTTAAGTTCTAAATTACCGCTTTCAATAGCAGGGGTGATTTGTCTTGCACATTTACACCCGGGTTTGGGATCTGTAAGTTAACTAAATCGAGAAAATAGATAGTTATCAGCCACTTAAATCATGCAGGAAAAATCGGCGTGTGTCTACACTTTTCAGGGCGTTTTCGGGAGTTTTTCCAGGCCGTCTATAGGTTTCGGGGTGGAAATGTCTAATGTTTTTAGTGGGTTACAGACCTTCGCTGAAAGCTCGTTCCTGCGGAAAAAACTGTACTCATTTGTAAGAAAATGACAAATTAGTAGTTCCTCCAGGCTACGTAGAATCCTGCTCCAGGGCCGCCCGCACCTCAACTCTGCCAAGCGTTCTATGAGCGGGGCCAATACACAGATCTTCATATGGGCCTCAATCCGACGAGGCGCCCATTTTAACCAACTGATAGCATTTACTTTAATCTTTTTTTAGGCCCCTTCAATTTTTTTCTTGACAAATTTATTCCATTAGATTTTATATAGTCTATAATAACATTGTCGACAATTAAAAAACCAGCCAAATGCCAAAATACTACCTTTTGAATTTCCATTTTGCAAACGTGAAGAACTGTCAGGTACGAAGAAGTGTTCAAACCAGAGATATCATGCTGGGCCTGTAGTCAGTCAGATGAAAAAAACGAACGTGCTACGAGTATGCATAATGATTGGGTGTGGCCTGTCATTCAATGGACATTCAAAAGATAATTTCCATTTATAACTCTATTTCTGCTTAAGGTATAAGCAATGCAGTATATATTAATCATCCATAGTGAGAAGATTTGAATCTGGGATGAAGATCAGTGGAGCGGTATTTCAATCATCTTCCAGAATATTTGTACCGCGAGACATACTCATAGTATTTAGAACAGAGAGTGGAAAAATTGTTTACTGAAGAAACAATACAGTTTAAGACTCTAGCCGACCAATTATACGACTATTTAAGTAATTCGATAATTGAAGGGCATTTAAAGCCTGGGGAAAGGCTCATTGAAAACGATTTGCGTGAACGGTTTGGCATAAGCCGTTCTCCTATCCGTGAGTGCTTCAGAATATTGGAGTCAGAGGGGCTAATCACCATTATCCCTAGAAAGGGAGCTTTTGTAAGGGAGTTCACAGTTAAGGAAATTGACGATGTTTTTCCAGTCAGAGCATATTTAGAAAGTCTAGCTGCAAGATTAGCTACTCCGCATATTGGCGATAAAGAGATTACAATATTGGATGATCTCATAAAAAAAATGGGCAACTCAATTAGCAACAATAGGGTCAAGTCTTTCTTACGCCACAATTATAACTTTCACAGTTTGTTCATAAAAGCCTCAAAAAATGATGTGTTGGAAAAGACATTAGTGCGGTTAGGAAAGGGTTTTTGGCTTCGTATTGCTTTCCTATACTACCAATCCCCATCGCAGTTAATTTTCTCTAACAAAATGCATAAGGATATTTTAGAAGCGTTTAAAAAAGGAGATGCTCGATCTGCTGAACGCTCGGTTAGAAAACATATTGAACATGCTAAATGGCCACTAGTAAAATTCTTTGGCCAAGATGTTTCACCTAATAATAAGTAAGAAACCTAAACCTATAGAAGCGATTGTATGGAGTTGTTAATTTGAAGAGTGAGCTAACACGAAGGATTTTAAACAAGGCTTTATTAGGAAAAGTTGTTAAGCCAGAAACTGCTATTCAGGAGATAAGGAGTGGCATGACGATTGGCACGGCTGGCGGTTTTCAATTTGGATATCCAAAGACAATATTTTCAACCTTAGGTAAGATTAAAAAGAGTGAGCGAAGTTTTAAGATTGATCTGTGGGCGGGTGGCCCCGTTGGTGAGGAAATTGATGGTTTGCTGTCTACACATGGAATTTTGAGAAAAAGATTGGGTCAACAATCTAATTCAAATCTAAGGAAAATGATTAACAAGCGGAAGGTCTTTTTTTCCGATTTGCGGTCTGGAATCTTTCCTCAGCAGGTTAGATCTGGGTGTTGCGGCGCTGTAGATGTGGCCATTATAGAAGCGGTCGGCATTACAAGAGAAGGACACATTATCCCATCTACTTCACTCTTTGATGGTGCTACATTTGTTCAGATGGCAAAAAAAGTCATAATTGAAATCAATACGTTTTACCCACAAGAATTGGAGGGTATTCATGATGTTTATCTTCTCAAAAACCCCCCGAATCGGCACATTATTCCGATTAAACACCCTGGAGATAGAATTGGAACGACATACATAGCTTCCAATATAGAAAAAATTTCCTACATCATAGAAGGAACGGTCCGAGACCCTGTCATACCTCAGCGATCTATCGATAAAACCAGTCAAAAAATTGGGAGAAACCTTTTGAACTTTATTAAGAAGGAAGTAGATTCGAAGAAGTTGCCTAAGAATCTTCTACCCCTTCAATTAGGTCTTGGGAACAGTGCTGACTCTTTTGCGAGAGAATTGGCGAATTCAAACTTCGAGGATTTGACTGTTTACACTGGAGGTGTGGGAGATGGAATTCTCGATTTGATAGATAGTGGAAAGGTCCAAGTGGTTTCAACCTCTGGATTATACTTTAGTACTGATGGGCAAAAGCGTTTTTTTGAAGATTTGGAGAGGTATAAAAAAGCTATTGTTATTCGTCCGCTTGATATTGCTGACTGCCCAGAGGTTATCCTGCGCTTAGGGGTTATTGCTATAAACGGGGCGGTTGAGATCGATATTTATGGTCATGTGAACTCTACACATGTACAGGGATCAAAGATAATTACGGGCATAGGTGGATCAGGGGAATTTGCCCAAAATAGTTTCCTATCAGTTTTTACCACGCCCTCTACAAGTCGAAATGGATCGATCTCAGCTTTTGTACCAATGGTTTCACATGTAGATCATACTGAACATACAGTGGACATTATAGTTACAGAGCAGGGAATAGCTGACCTTAGAGGCTTAGAACCGGTAGAGAGGGCCGAAAGAATTATTAACAATTGTGCTCATCCACATTATAGGCCACTATTGGCAGAATACCTGGAGAAAGCGATCAAGAATACTGGTGGACACGAACCTCACCTCCTCTTGGAGGCATTTTCTTTCCACATGAGATTCGCTGAAACATCGACAATGTTGATATAGGAGGTAGATGATGCAAGGGAAAGATAATATGAGCAAAAGATATCTCGATTCAGGCATTGAAATAAGGCCATTGTATACACACGAGGATATTGAGAGCTTGCATCCGATACGTGACATCGGGAAACCTGGGGAATATCCTTATACAAGAGGAATCCATGAATCGACGTATAGAAAGCGATTGTGGACGATGAGGCAATACTCAGGATTTGGGACCCCCAAAGAATCCAACCAACGGTATAAATATCTATTAGAGCAAGGCCAAACGGGTATAAGTGTGGCATTAGATCTTCCTACACAGATGGGACTTGATCCAGATGACCAAATGTCACTTGGGGAAGTAGGTAGAGTGGGAGTCCCTATTAGTACTTTGAAAGATATGGAAAGCCTATTTAATGACATTCCTTTGGACAAAATTACTACTTCATTCACGATTAACGCTACAGCGGCAATGCTGTTAGCCATGTATCTATGCGTTGCTGAAAAGCAAGGTGTGCCGTTTGATAAGGTTTGAGGAACGATTCAAAATGACATATTAAAAGAATATGTGGCTAGGGGAGCGTGGATATATCCTCCGGGCTTCTCAATGCGATTAATAGTCGACACAATAGAGTACTGTACTAAACATGTGCCAAAATTCAATGCAATTAGCATAGCAGGGGCACACTTTAAGGATGCTGGTTGTACATCAGTGCAAGAGGGTGCCTTCACCTTAGCAGATGCTATAGAATATGTTAAAGCTGTTTTGGATCGTGGCATAGATATTGACGATTTTGCCCCACGGTTGAGCTTTTTTTTCTATACCCATAACAATTTTTTTGAAGAAATTGCCAAATACAGAGCGATGAGAAAACTTTGGGCAAAATATATGAGACAAAAATTTGGGGCGAAAAATCCTAAGTCTTGGTTGTTTAGGTTTGGACTCGTTTGCGGGGGTAGCACCCTAATGCCCCAGCAGCCTGAGATCAATACTATCAGGGTTGCATATCAAGCGCTTGCCAGTGTATTGGGAGGTGTTCAGTCCATGTTCACATGTGCACTTGACGAATCTTTTTCAATACCCACAGAAGATACAGCAAGGTTGGCCTTGCGTATTCAACAAGTAGTTGCTTTGGAAACTGGAGTCGTCGATACGCCTGATCCACTAGGTGGTTCCTATTTTGTTGAATCGTTGACAAAGGAGATGGAGGACAAGATTGCCGAACTAGTGGAGAAAATAGAGTCGGGAGGAGGAATGATCAAATCGATCCAGGAAGGCCGCGTTCAAAAGGAAATCCTTGAAGAGGCCTACAAAAAGGAGACTCGGATAGCCTCGGGTGAGACGGTGGTCGTTGGAGTTAATCAATTTATAATTGATGAGGAAGAAAGAGAACTAAAACTTCACGAATATGATGAAAAGACGGCAGAAGCGCAGATTGAGTCTCTAAATGAAACGAGGAGAACGAGAGATAATGCGAAAGTACAATTCCATATGAAACAGCTGAGAACCGTTGCAAAGAGTAATGAGAACCTAATGCCTTATCTCATTGAAGTTTTCCGAGATTATGTAACCCTAGGTGAGGTCTGTCAGGTTTTTAAAGAGGAATTCGGGACTTTTGAACAACCAGATTTTATTTGATGTGTACCCCTTACTTCAAGAATACCAAAGAAGGAGACAGAATGAAAGAGGAAAGAAAGATACGGATTTTGATTGCGAGCCCTGGTTTGGATGGACATGATAGGGGGGCCAAGGTGGTAGCTCTGGCATTGAAGGACGCGGGTATGGAGGTCATCTATCTGGGTATACATCGCACAGCTGAAGAAATTATTAATGCAGCGAACCAGGAAGCAGCAGACTATATTGGATTGAGCATGTTGTCAGGGGCTCACCTCATACTGACCCAACAAATGTTGGATAAGATGGCTGAACATCACGTTGACGATATTTTGTTAATCGTTGGAGGGACAATTCCGAAAAAAGACATTGACAAGTTGAACGAGATGGGAGTCCCACTTGTTTTTCCGACGCAAACACCCTTGGATACTATTACTGCTCGGATCAATGAGCATGCAATGTCCCGATGTAATTAATAGGGAGAAAGGATACTATGAAGCTTTTTGGACGGTAAAAAAATGGATCGTGGTGACTTAACATTATTAGAGGGAGAAAAGGGTTATGAGTTTAGTTAAATATGAAAAAAAGAAGAAAATTGCGTATATTTCTCTAAACCGTCCTGATAAATTGAACTCTCTGAACCCCGAATTGTTAAATGAACTGGCGCATGTATGGCTCGACTTTAGGGATGATAAAAATCTATGGGTAGCAATCTTAAGCGGTGAGGGTAAGGCTTTTTGTACGGGTGCTGATTTTGCGAAATTTGGAGAATTCGATTCTTATCCCATCCTGAAGGACCCTACTTCATCGACACCAGTAAGTACCTCTCCAGCAATATTGGCCAGTCCAAATCGATATGGAGTCACCAAACCCGTAATTGGTGCGATTCATCGTTATGCTCTAGGAGGTGGATTCTGGATAGCCTTGGAAACGGATATTAGAATTGCCACCGAGGATACTCTTTTTGGATTTCCTGAGGCCAAGTTCGGGAAT
>CBDUXN010000180.1:0-7153 GCA_965371185.1 uncultured Thermoplasmata archaeon | reverse complement strand
TTTGGACACCACTCCAGATGGTACACCAACTGGCCCTTTGCATGGCTGAAGCTTACCAATTCCATTTTTATCAGTCCTCCGAAAATTTTTTTAGACGCTACGCTAATCACACTGACTAATGGCGTTTTAGGAAAACCTCACCGAGAGGTTTTCCATTATTTTTCCAAAACGCAATACAAAAAGAAAAATCCTTCTCTTTACTGGGTCAATTCATCTGAGCAACCTAAAGGTTGCAGATTTCTTGACCGGTTGGTTAAGAACTGTCAAAAAATATGGAGAGAGGACGCCTCAATTTTTTACTCGTTTAATTTCCATTTTAGCCAGAGTACTAAAATGCGAATCCCCGCGAGCCCGCTCCTGGAATTGACAATCGGTAGACCGCTTGTCATTTCCCAATAAACCGCTTTCCTCTTCCTTACCAATTTTTCTTACGATTAGCCACGCCCTCAATCTAAAAATTGTACATCCAAAGCAATTCCGCCACTCCCCCTATTCCCCGCTCCGTAACAAGTCCTCCGCTTCCCCCTCCTGCGCTCTGTTCGAAGACGCTTGGAGAAGCGCGGTTTTTTGGTTCTTATTTTTTCCTTTTGTGAAGCAGTCTAACCTCGACAAAAATCAATACGATTAATATTATCAAGGGAACGATTGAGAAATTCATTTCATTGTTATCATTTTTACTGGTTGGTAGCTCTTCGGGAGGTATATCGTCTTGGAAATTTCCCTCTTTATCTGCTTTTATTGGGTTTTCGATTATAGGTTCATAAATCCGTTGATAACCTTCCTTTTCCCCCAACCCCGGTATTACCCATACAACACTATTATCAGGAGTTCTCGTCCTAATCCAAGTGTTATTTATCGTCACATACACCCAGTACCCAAATCCAGGTTTCATTTCCTCTAGATCGTTCATCCTATAAGGCTTACTGGTATGGTTATGCTTCCAGGGATCATAAACATCAAACGCATCGTAGTGCCAAACACTCTCCCAATTTACACCACTTAAAGCGTCGCTGAGATTCCTTGTTTCCAAACTCGGATAGCCGACAAGGTTCCAACCCTCGTACATTGCAATATCAGTAGAATCAGGCACAGCACCAACAACGCTCAGGTTGCATTTATTATTCATATAGGTCCATAATCCCATGGTTCTGTTGATGTCAGTCAAATCATTTGAAGAAGAGTGCCAAACTCCATCTTTTGAATCATACCATTTGACAACATCGTAGTCCCCATCGATAGATTTTAGAACCTCTGAGATATTTGTATCGTTTTGAGCTAATGGTATGGAGAATAGATTCCACCCCGCTTTCAATTGAATCATATACTTCCCTACAATATTAGTATTAGTATCATTCCAACCATCGACATCAATTGCTCTGACAACATAGTAGTAATTGTTAGCCTCGTCTAAAAGTGCTGTAGTGTCGTTCCATGTTGTGAGCAAATCATTGCCCGTACCAGATGAATTGTGGATTATCTCATAGTCTGAAAAAGTAAAGGCATCTGGGTCTGTAACTCGATAAATTAGGTAATGGTCAACTGGTGAAGGGCTGTTTTGCGGGGCTGTCCAGTTGAGGGTAAGGTTGTTTTCCCAGATGTTGATTGTGAGGTTGGTTGGTGGGAAAGGGATTGGGTAGTGCTTGTAGTAAATCTCAACATTCCCATCCCTTCTATCATTCCATACCGTATGTTTTAATTGACCATTCACTGATACATCAGCCTGTCCGGCACGCTCCGGATCATAAGTCAATCTTATATTTTCGCTCCAGGAATAACCATTATCGGTGCTATTAATGTAATAAATTTCTCCGTTGCCATCTGGTTCCTGTATCCAACTTGTCCACCATACAACGCTGACATTAACATCATACACATCTATTGAAGAGCCACAATGATCTCGATTCCAATCGGTTAATTGAATATCCTCGCTCCACGATATTCCTCCATCTTCACTTCGTCTATAGTGAGTTTCCCATATGCCTGATATTTCTTCGGAAAATGTGACATGAATAAGATCCCCATTGGTCACAATGTCTGGATAAGCTGCGTCCAGATTCATTGGAGTGAGATTGAAATCTTCGGACCATGTTAGACCACCGTCTGTGCTAATCATATAGAATATGGCACCCTTTGTTCCTGTACCAAATCTATCACGATGATCCATCCAAACGATGTGTATGTTATCACCATTAATAGCTATAGATGGGTGGTTCGGGTCTCTAATTAAGGACGTTAATCTCTGTCTTGGGCTCCAGGTTTGACCATTATCTGAACTATTGATATAATAAATATGAAAATCTGAATTTAAAGCTTCGCTACAATCGCCGTATACCACATGAATATTACTTCCATTTACAGCAATATCCAAATAACCGGTGTGCCCCATAGTTGTCTCTGAGCTTATTCTTACTTCACCTATCCAGGTATTTCCCGCATCCTCACTTCGATTATAATATATTTTGAATCCCTCTTCCCTATCATCAGTCCAAATTACATGAATGTTGCTTCCGTTAACAGCTATTTTGGGTTTGTCACTGTAGTGTGGGGCGTTAGATAACCTTATATCTTCGCTCCATGTTTTCCCATTATCAGTGCTTTTCTTAAAATATATTTCATAGTCGTCATAAGATACATTATTGCGTGCATCTTGCCATACCACATACACGTTATTACCATCGACTGCGATACTTGGATTACCGCTTGCTAGGAGGGCGTTAGTTAATCTAATATCTTCACTCCAACCTGGAGGTTGAGCAATTACACTTTTTTGAGTTAGAAATGACATAATGATAAGCATTAAAAGTAAAATTATAATACATAATTTCCTAAGTTTTACCAACACTTCTCAAATCCTCCAATATATAAATTGAATTGATTGTATATTAATATATCGTATGTCTCTATCCAATACATTAAGATTATTAAAAAGTCAGATTTTTTTTTTTAAAGTAACAAAAATATATTATTCAAATCGAAAAGATTAAATATTTGAAAGTAGATAAGGTGTAGACATAATGTAAATAGGGGGCGAGGTAATGACAAATGATAGAATGTTCACAAAATTTGTCTCTAGTCTTATGAACGTTTTGTTGGTTCTGGGTGTGCTTGTCGTGCTGTTCCCATTATCCGCACCGACAGCAAAAGCAGATACCTATTGGTATGATGGTTGGACTATAGGTCCGGTGGAAAGTTATGAATTCAAAGATGATACACTCATATTCAATGGAACCTTAACAATCGAGGGGAGTCTAACACTAGATAATTGCATATTGTATATGAGAGAGAAAACCCCGGTTGATCCAGGTGAGTTGATTGATGTTGATGGCGGCACCTTCAACGTCCTCAACAACTCCCTAATAACCACCCATCCCTCGGAACCAGACCCCTACGAATTCAGAATAGACGGCACGGCCTTGATTGAGAATTCTACTGTCGAGAAGATGAAAAACTTGGGTAGTTTTGAGGATGGAATCCGGATATATTCGGATGATGTTCAAATTAGAAACTCAACTGTGCAACTTGGATATGGAACTGGTATATACATTGAGGACGCAATTGTTTCGATTACCAATTCAAGTATCATAGATAATCATAATATGGGTGTATACATCTATAATGTCAATGGTGGTCTTCAGCTTGATCACAACAACATTTCATCAAATGGCAATGAAGGCATCTATATCGTTTGGTCATCATACATCAACGTTACAGGCAACAATATCTCGAACAATTATCGCGGCATGAGGATAAGTGGGTCATCAAGCCTTAACATAACAAACAACAATTTCACTAACAATGGGATTTTCATCGGAGCGTTTCATATATCACATTCCAATACTCATCACATACCCACAACCAATAGTGTGAATGGAAAGCCCTTATATTATTACAAGAATAGTAACGGCATTAATATCGATGGAATAAATATTGGGCAACTTCTTCTCGCTAATTGTACAAATTTCGATATAAGAAACTTACAAATAAATAATACCAATGTGGGCCTAGAAGTATTATACTCTACGAATATTAATATCATGGGCAACAATATTTCGAGCAATTGGGACGGAATCGGTATTTACTATTCATCAAATAATAACATCACTGGTAACAACCTCTCTTCAAACATCGCGCTAGGGACCTGTCTTGTGGGCTCATCAAATAACAAAATCAATAGTAACAATGTTTCGAACAATCTTCATGGCGTTATAATACAAGACTCTTCTAACAGTAACGAATTCTACAGTAATTACGTAATCTCGAATACGATACTTAGCATTAGGCTCATCTTGTCAAACGGGAACAAAATTATCGATAATGACATACAAAATAATATTTGGGGTCCCTACTTAACGAATTCTAATTATAACCTCTTGTATCATAACAATTTGAAGAATAACAATCAAAATGCATACGATGATGGATCAAATTACTGGGACAACGGCTTAGAGGGCAATTGGTGGGACGATAATCTAAATCCTGGGGATACTGATGGTGATGGTATTTGCGACCAAAGTTACTCAGGCACCAGTTTCGTTGATTATAAACCGTTAGCAAATGAGGATAACGACAGAGTATTGGTCGATGACCCCTGGTTCTGGTTTATTCAAAGTGGTGTCAATTTTGCTGAGCCAGGATGGACAGTTTATGCTAAATCAAGCACCTATCTCGAAAATGTGACAATTAATAAGACCCTTACAGTTATTGGTGAGGACAGAAGTTCCACAATAATCGATGCTAGGGGCAATGAGTCGGTCGTGCTCGTGGATAGCACATCCTACGTGAATGTCAGCGGATTTACTGTACGAAATGGAACCTATGGACTTCATCTAAACGATTCTCATCGTTCTATTCTTGAGAATAACAACGCAGTAAACAATAGTTATGGCATTTACGTGGGTAAAGTGAGTTATCCGTCAAATAATAATACAATCTCAAATAATACGATACTCAACAACACCGAGAACGGTGTATACCTGATGGCATCCGATAATAATACAATAGCTAACAACAATATATCGAACAACAAAGCCGGTATGAATGTCACCCAATCCTCCAACATAATTATAGAAAACAATACGATCTTATACAACGATTACGGCATTAAATTAAATTACTCCTCACCGATAGTACGATACAATAATGTATCCTACAACAATTATGACGGTATAAGAAATTATTACTATTCAAATGCTATCATCGGCAACAATACTATAATTTATAACAATGGCACAGGTATTCATAACGAGCATGATTCCAATGCTACTATTAATAACAATACAATTTCGTATAATACTGTGGGTGTATTGTGTATGGATTCTTCCCCGACAATTACCTTTAACAATATAACCTTTAACGAGAATGGCAGCGTTTGCTATGCCGTCGCATGGCCTGGAATGAACTGCAGCGACTATTCTGATCCTACAATTCACTGGAATAATATTCATAATAGCACAGGATATAACTTGGATAATTTTGTCAACCCCGTTAACATCAGTGCAATAAACAATTACTGGGGCACGACTAACGAAACTAAAATTGCAGAAAAAATAATTGGAGAAGTTACTTGGGAGCCATATGAGACTGCGCCGATTGAGGAGGCGGGACCCTGTAAATGGTAAAAGTTAGTTCCTGTAGAAACTGGTGTTTCCTGATTCATACTTCAAGGTTAAAAAAGTATTTATTGCATCATTAGAACTAAACCTCCCATCATTATACGCTAAAATCATTGCCTTTTTAAAATAAACCGAAATTTCCCATATTCATATAGTGACCAGTAGACAATCGGTCAACCGATTGTCCACAGCTAAATAAAGCCATACCCTATCTGCTCGGAGCGGGCGAAAAGGTACAAATTATAATTTTACGATAAGTAAAAGGATGAAAAATATATAGTTAAAAGCTTTATCCATTTTAAGTTAATTTATTCAGATCTATTGGCAAACCTGCTGCTTTTAATTCCTTTGCTAAATGAAATTTCCACCCACCTGAGCTATCCATCGAAATATAAAGTACTCCAGAATAATCCGAGGGTATTTCAACTCCTTCAACCAGTAATGCACATGTTCTTTTCCGGCCTAATTTACCTAAAAAATATCCAAGTTCTAAAATGACATTTTGACGTGCTCGGGGATGTAAATTTTTCTTATCGCTCGCTATCGATCCTACGTCATCTGGGCTCAAGAGAACAACTGCAAATGAAACATTTGAATATTTTTCCAACTTTTCAATAATCGTTGCACCAGAACTTGCTCGTTCATGAAGGATTATTGGATTCATATCAATACTTTCAAGAAAACGAGCCAACATTTGCATACGGCCAGTATCATGTCCATGAACAATAAAAATATCTTTAGATTTAACTTGCTTAAGTTTATCAATGCTTTTAGATTCCTCCTTTAAAATCTTATTTGATTCCCCTTTCTGTTTATCAGTCCATAATTCTTGAATTTCAAATATAAAAGAATTAAGGATAGAAAACATTTTTCTTCCCATTCCTCTCTTGTAACCAATTTTTCCTTGTGTTATCAATTTATCTGCTAAAGGAGTAATTTCATTAAATTGTTCTGAGCCTGATCCAAAAATACTTTTTGTAATGATTTTAGTGTTTCTTGCCCACGTTATCAAATCAGAACTATTCATGTAAGCTGGATGTTTTTTCATATGTTTTTTTAACATACCGATGGCGGTATCTTTCGAAATGTTATTCATATAATCAATCTCCACTTGATAGTAATTAGTGATAATACGCCTATCTTCCCAATCTCTACCCACAATATTATTTAATTTTCATTATTGGAATATATTTCTAGCTTATATTATTTTGGGCGACTCTATGATTATAATAATTTTATTTTGTATTAAAGGAGTATTTATATATAATACAGCTTCACATTTTTGTGTCCCCTCGCCTTTTAAGTTCCGTTCTTATATTATCTTATATAAGCTTATATCAGCTGTATAATTCCCGCCCTTAGAACTAAGGTCTATTAATATAATATAGCATCTGTTGTTCATGTGATGGTTTGATGAATTAAGATTTTTCATTGGCGAATAAGGTTTCATGAATATATATACCTGACTCGGATAGTTGGGTGAATCTTTTTTGAGCAAATATTTTTAGACTAGGGGTAACTATCGAGTGTGGACAATCGGA
>CBDUXN010000179.1:0-7171 GCA_965371185.1 uncultured Thermoplasmata archaeon | reverse complement strand
ATCTTAGCAATTAATTTATTCTTTTTATCACCCTTAAAGAGGATATTTAATTCAATATTTTCACTCAATCCTCCTTTTGACAAATTGGATGATCCTATTATTACATAGTATTTTTCTTTCGAGTAAAAAATATATAATTTTGGATGATATGTTGGTTGTTGTCCCCGAACCATACGAACATTTATTCCCTTTGTCTTTAACTTTCTTAGTGCTTTACTCTCTGTATTATAAAATGACTCTCCCCCTATTATCTCGATTTTTGAAGGGATAATTCTTAATTTTGTATTTTCCATTAGCTCAAATAATTTATTAACTCCAGATTCTTTAATGAATGCAACCGCAATCTGTATCTTGTAACAATTTTTTAAAATATCTTCTATGGTATCTTCAAGAATATTTTCATTATTATCCAGTAATTTCAATTACATACCTCCCTTAGCCTCCTATACAACTCCACCATCGCCAGCGTATCCATCCCGCAATACTCTAAAAGTGCCTTCCTTAATCTCTTCATCTCCTCTTCCTCTTCACTCTCAATCATCTCGATATAAGCGACCTGCGCCTCCCCTCCCTCACTTATCTCCAAATCATCATAACTCAAGTTAGGCACTACAACTGGTAGAACATTTTTGATACTCGTAGATCCAAGAAACCTAGCGTCAGTGTAATGGTACTTGAAGATATCCTCCAAATCCCAGAGACGGCTTATAATAGCTCTGATTTGCTGCTCTCGTTCTGGAAATGCCACAGCCATTTTATTCAGGATACTTTTTTCAAAGCTCTGGTGATAGACAATCACAGGCCCCTCTTTTCCAATATTCTCAATCAAACTCTGAGTGAATTCTTTTCTGGGGTCCTCAGGTCCATCTACTAGGAACTCATGATGTTCTAGCTCCCCGTCCTGCAGGATATGAAGTGACCACTGGAACGGAACCTGATAATATGGATTGCACCCTTCATATCTGGGCATGGCCCAGTTCATGGTCTCGAAGTCCATGAAATATAGGGGCTCTTTGAGGCGGTCGAGTTTTTGTTTTATTGCCGCCTTGTCCCTAATAGGCTCGTGGGTTAGGGCCGATTGCACGAATTTCTCCTGTGCAGCATTGAGACTGTAACCTGCTGGCAGCTCCTCAATTGAAATTGTTCCGTTATCGAATAAGTCCCATCTTTTGGCCCATCGTAGCCTGGGGATGTTAAGAACCGATATCTCAGGTATATCCTCCCAGCACTCATCAACAAGCGGACAATCATAGGGATCTGAGCAATGGGGACCTATATCCATTTTAGGAGGCTCTGACTCCTTAAGAATCTCTTTCTGAGCTTTTATCTTCCCAGCCACTTCTGGCAAATGGCCCATTACTTCATCTGTACAATCCTCTATTTCGAACAACTCCCCTTGGTCAGGATGAACGTGGTCTCTGTTCAGATGCATTAAATGGGCTTTATTAATTCCAAGCCCTGCCCCCTCTAAAACATATCTCTGCACCGCCACATCTGGGATGTGTTCGTCCTTTACCTTCGTTGACATCTTTACCTCTATGATGTCAAAGAGGTCATCACCAACCTTTCTAAGGACATCAACTCTCACCATCGTATCATTGTGGATGAAAGTACCTTCAAACACTACTGGAGCGCCATCACCGATTGCCTGCCTGGTCCTGTCAACAACAGTGTCCCAGGGAGAATAATCGATCAGGGTTCCTTCTGGGAATTGCTCTCTGGCAGCCTCGTTGACCTCTCTTCCCTGACGGAAAAGGAGCTCAGTGGCGGGGTCGATCTCCGGTATCTCGTCCTCCGCATTGACCTCTTTCCATAACAATTTGAGGCACTGGAGGCCGGTGCAGTACTTGGATTTGGTGACGATGTAATCCAAAGATTTTACCCTCCTTTAATACAATGGTTGACGAGGCTCAGAATAAAGTTCATCCAACTCACTTCTTTTTACGATTCTGTCAGTTGATCCAGCACGGATATATGGTCCTTTACCAAGCAAAATATATGGTTTATTCTTTCCTTTATAAACGGTAATGAGTAAAATATCCTTATCGCTAATATCTACCATATCCATAGATACCTCTGGAATTGGATCGCACCTATCACTGATTATATTTTGAATACTTCCCTCTATGTCGTTACCATGTACGCCTATAATTTCTGAATTATCATCAACTCCAAGTAAAATTTTGCCTCCATTTCCATTCGCAAATGATACAACAGATTCTAAAAATTCATTATGTTTTCCTAATTCTCTTTTAAATTCGATTGAAGGACTCTCACCATGATCGATAAGGAATTTTATTTCCTGTGATGGTACTTCTATTTTAATATCGCTAGGTTTTTCTTCATGCCCGCTATAGAATACCCGCCAATCAAGTTTCTCATGGCTTTTCTTTGTAATTATATAGATATGGAAGGAATCAGGAAAAAATCCAACATCAATTTCCCCCTTCCCTTTTTCGAAAAAAAGATCGCCCTGGTTTATTTTTGAGTTTCCTCTAATATAGTATTTTCCAAGTATATCAGCCTCATTAATAAATTCTGTTTCAATATTTACTTTCATAAGTTTTAAACCGATGTTGATTTCCTTTATTCTAGCTTCATAATTTGGAAGAAGAATGATAATTCCTTCATGAAAACTTCTAGGACCCCCTCTATATGCGTTTATTCGAAACCATTTTCTAGATGCATCGTGGTAATCTGGAAAAAAAGGTTCATCAGATTTTAACAATGGTTCATAATTTGGAGAACCCCTAAACTGAGGAGCAATCTCAACATAAAACATATTGCAAGGGAATCCTATTGATGACGGAGATTCTGTACTATTCCAGTATTCTGAATCCTTAAATTCTCCTCCGAATTTTATCTCATTATTTTTCAGTCTTAACTTACCCTCTTTGAATATTTCATTTATTGTTTCTTTTCCTCTTTTGACATCAACCGTCTCTTTTATCAATTTTAAATCATCATATTCGTGGCTTGAATCACCCAGATTTTCATCCCGTAAAAAGGATATCTCAGCAATCGCAATTTTCCATGAATCATTATCTTTCGATAAGGTAGATGTTATTTGACAGCATGAATACTCTTTTGACCTGTTTTGAAGAATGCTTTCGATTTCTTTCAATTTAGCTAAGGCTTTATCGCCGATCATTCCCTTCTGCATGGCTGATCATCCTCCAAACCTGTTCATTCAATTATATCGGGTATCTGTTGTTTTAGATTTTAAATTTATTGGTTTATTTCATTGTTGATTAAATTTTAGGCGCAAATCTTTTGGTTTGAAAACTCATATCCTTTGACAGCGGATCGAATAGGGTTCGAATCCCGCTATCTGGCTAAAAATGGAAATTTCGAGGAACACAAGAATATGGAGGCATCCCCTCTTCTTATTTTTGACTACCAAGAAAATGATTTCAGTTCAACTCTCTTTTTCCTCCCGTCTTGGAATAGCCGAAACCTTAACCCTTTCTCATCGAAACGTCCATACAAAAAGAATAAATCCTTCTTTGTGGTGATTTTCCGAGCATTATTTTCAATACACTCCTCGATTTCTGTTCTTCTTCTACTTTTCTCCTTTGCCCAACTAGGCAGACCTTTCACAGGGTCAACTACTTTTTCACTGAATATAGTAGTTAAGAATATATAGCCATCGATTTTTTCATCTTCAGGTCCGTACAAGGAGAAATATTTCATCTTCTTAGGAAACAACCCTATGCCGGCATCAATAGATTCGTATTCTACAATTATTAATGAATTATTACGGGTTTGAAAAACCAAATCTGGGTCTGCTTGATATTGGTTTCTTTTCCGTTTAATCGGTTTATCGAATTCTACTGCCCGTTGAATATCAACAACATAATTCTGGCTCATACCAAAATCGGCTAGGATACCCAGAACCCGTGCATGACACTTCTTGCCGCCATAGGAAAGTAACAATTCCTTCGAAATCAGGTTCATATCCCTATATTCCTCCAATGTTCTCACTAACTTAGATACAAGGATTCTAGGTCTGACCAAGATATCACCAAAAGAGTTAAAGATTATAAGGTAATAACTATTTTGTGAAACTATGGAATATATCGAATTCGAGGTCTGGGACGACCTCCCTCCGAGGAACCCTTCTAGCGGTTCGATATGGGTCAATGATAACGAAGTAGATCGCCTAATTCAATTTAGAAAAGCAGCTTATGATTGTTCCAACCGAAAGAAACCCTTTATTGGAGCCATAAAACTAGAAATTGAAATCTGGACACCCAAACCGGAACTGCATACCAAACCCGGTGATTTGGATAATTTCATAAAAGGTGTATGTGACAGTCTATTTTATGAATATAGTAAACAGAAGAATATAGAATTTAAGTTGCATAATGCGTTTGAATTATCAGAGAACGAGAACATCAAACCTCAGAATTTCCAGATAATCTACGACGATGAGCAAATAGTCGAAATCAATGCTAAAATGCATTTCGGAGAACCAGATGAGAGGCAGCATTATAGGATCAGGATAGAAGGCTGTTCCAACGGGGCATAGATGGGTTTTTATACAATATCGCAATTCTTAATTTCGTATGGATTTCGATTTCAATTCATTATATTGCATCGCATTACTAATAATATCTCCCTTTGCCATCTATCTAGGGTGAAAATTGAATTCTCTTAAATAATAAATTATCGATCATTCATGGAACATCAGATTGATATAATAAGCGGTGTCTTCCAAATATCCCGGCTGTCCGGGGAAGATAGGTAGATGTGTCGGATGGGATAACCAATTCCTAGAACCAATGAATCTCTTTAGTTCTTCTATATGGTATTTGGGCAGTCCTTCCTTTTCTACCACCCATCTGGCTAATTTGAACATTGAATGAGGGTAGGGCTCCCCATTTACATTTAATCGATGTCTATCCCATCCTTTTGTCCGCCATAGGAAGTCCTCAATCCTTCTTATGTCCGGAGCGTTTACAGTTGTTTCCCCTCCCCTTTGATTTTCCAAAATGGCCTTATCACCCAGCCATTGATTATAATAATTCTTTAAGGCACATTCGATTGATAGGGAGGCATAGTGAACAGAAACCATCCCAAAATGATATTCGATGCTACGAAAGATAAATAATTTCTTAGCTACGTTAAATACTTCTTTCACCTCGTCAGGTACTTTTGGGATGAGCTGAACATGAGACACCGCGCGCTGAAAATTCTCAATCGAAGTATCAACGATTTTATCATCGATGACGACAGGTGTTGCAGCACTTGTGGAATCAACTTCTAGGATTTCCTCCTCAGGTATAATCTTATCGGGTTCCAATGAATAGATCTTATTAAAATCGATTGAATCGTCGAACTCATCATAATACATTTTGGAAAGATCCAATGAGATATCCATGGTCAGATCTGAACTGAATCTCTTTTTAATTTGATATATGTCATAATTAAAAAAGCCGATATAGTATCCCTCATCAGGTCTTAGATATCTAATGGCAGATTTCTCCATATCTTTTATTTTTATTCGCATCGACATATATCTATTGAGCAGGTTCTCGATATCTTCATCTGAAAAGCCGATGGTTCCTCCATCAACGGTGTTCTTATTGTTGGCATGAAAATCATACACAACAAGGGAAAAGAGTTTGGGTGGTTCGGTATCCTTATCCTCGACCACTGCCACAACTATCGGAACTGGAAAAGTACTGACCAACTTCATTAAGGCCTTTGCAGATGGTGGCAGTTCGTCCTGTTCCTTATCTTTGAAATTTGAATTGTATCTGTCAAAAATAGACCTATTTACGTCCTTGAAAAATTCTGTTTTATCCATATGCTCCCTCCAGGTTTATATTTCTTCTTTTACATGTTCGTACACTACCTTATCATCTTCCTACCAAAGGTCAATACAAACAATGCCATCATAAATGCGCCAGTTACCGCTTCTATCATGGCACAAATCTGGACCAAAGGCATGTTACTTTGAGGCTGTAGATCACCGAACCCTAACGTTGTGAATGTGACAACGCTGAAGTAGTAGTTCTCATACCATACTATTGGGGTATCACCTCTCACCACTCCACCTGTCACCCAATAGACACTTCCGAAGATCGCTATTATGATTCCCCACCAAATTAGAACCCATAGAGGATGCTCACCGTAACCAGCTAAGTAATGATAAATGTTGTTGGTTATCCATTTGGCCCGTCTTTTGTTCTGTCTATACAGTCTCTTATCCATGAGTTTCTCTCGATAATAAAATTGTCCAGATTCATCGTAAAGACCCTCTTGGCGGAAATAATTTTTTAAATTTCTGTATACCTCCTTTGCATTTTCATATTTTTCCTCCACCTCATTAATGCATATCCTATCGATATTCTTTTCCGCAAATTTAAGAGTGGAATTTTCTAATCTACTTTGATAAAAGTTGACCTCTTTGAGTATTGTTTTATCATAGAACTTAGAATTTCTTAGATCTGCTCCGGTCAAATTTACTCTTAACATTTTTGTCTCAGAAAAATCAGCTCCTTGTAGATTACAAAAAGCTAAATCAACATCCTGAATTTTGGTATAGATAAAATTAACTCCCTCAAGATTTGCCATCATCAGAATAGAATCCTGCAGATTTGTGTTTACAAAATCTGCTCCCGATATTTCTGCCATTAATAAACGAACATACTCAAGGTTAGCACCTGATAGATGAGCATCTTTTAAATTCACCTCGGACATTTCAACTCCACTTAAACATGCTGAATCTAATTTTGCTCCCTGAAGGTTCGCTTCAAAAAGATCGATCCCTTGTAGATTCGCCTTTTCTAGATATGCCTCCCTCAGGTCATATTCACGAAAAAAGTCACCTTTTTCATTTTTTATATCTTTATTATTTTTATTATGGTGCCAATAACATACAGGTATTCTTCCGCCCTCTTCTTCATTATAGAACTCCGCTTCATGAGGACATTGATCGCCCCTGAATTCCTCAGATTCGTATCTATATTGACATTTCTGCTCTCCTGTGAATTTGGGACTTTCCTCGCTATTCTCAGCCATAAATCTCTACCTTACCTCAAGGAGAGAAATGGGTTTTGGATATTTAGATTTAATTGATGATATTATAATAAGTGTTCAGTTATCAATATTTGAATAATCATTATTATTATCGGGAGAAGTACTAATGTGATAAATTGTAACC
>CBDUXN010000178.1:0-7342 GCA_965371185.1 uncultured Thermoplasmata archaeon | reverse complement strand
ATTTCTATATAAAATTCCTTAGAGATGTATGGCTTAAACTCTATCCCGTGGGTATAAATCTGGAGAGGGTGTGATATCTTGAGACAATCTTATGTTTTTCCAACCAGAGGTCGTCCCTCACTATATAATCCAAAGGATATTCCACCCAACGCAATGAAAGAGATATTCACTGATCGAGATGAAATACTTAAAAAGCTACGAAAAGTTTTAAAATCTTTTACGAAGAAAGGGGAAAGGAGGCACACCCTTCTTATTGGGGATCGTGGTGTTGGAAAAAGTACTATCTTAATTAAATTATGTCAAGATCTTTTAGAGAAAAAAAAGAAAGTCATTATACCACTATTATTCACAGACTGGAACCTACATGATTTAAAAGACCTTGGAGATGTCCTCCTGAGATTCACCCAAGAGATTGCTGGGAACAAATGGTTAAATAATAAGGGGGCACAAAAGTTAACTCTGGAAGAGAAGATAAACCAAGCAGAGAAAATATTGCGTGAAAGTAGTTTGAATTCCAAGTTCGTTTTATTTGTGGAGAACCTGCAGGAGTTTTTTGATAACAATAGAAAAACTAAGAAATATATGGAGGGGATGAGAGCCTTCTTTGAGAACAATCCAAATCTACTTTTTATTGGAAGTTCAGTAGGACTCCCCAAAGCATTCTTGAATTACCACCATCCATTCTTTGGTTTCTTTGACATAGTGAATGTGGAACCCTTTGATGAGGAAGAAATGATTCTGCAGATAGAAAACATGGCTAAACACTATAATATAGCTAACCTTTTAGATCAAAAAGGAAGATTAAAAAAAGATGTGAAAATCAAAGTCAAATCTATTCATCATATCACTTCAGGCTATCCCCGCCTTGGAGTCTGTTTATTTGACATTCTTACATTCGAAAATCCTGCCATAGTGATGTGCATATTCAACAATGTAATGGATGTTCTAACTCCTTACTTTGAGGGCATGGAGCAGAAGCTTTCTATGAATGAAAAGTATGCCTTTGGCCTCATTGTGAAATCAATTGCTCCAGATGTAACAAGAAAAACTTTCTCTATTAAAGAACTAAGTAAAATCGAGGAAATTGATAATGACCTGATGAGGTCACTACTCTCCAAACTGAAAACTAAAGGTTTTATAACGGTTACTGAGAAAAAAGGTAGAATCCTTATATACAGGATAGCAAATCCACTCTTTGCTCTGTGGTTCATAAAGAGCCATATTAAGGATGCTTCAGAAAGTGGAAGACACATCTTAGAATTTATACACGCTTTTTATACTTTAGATGAGATCCTAGAAAAGTTTGGATCTTTAGAAACACCTGGGGAAGCGGAAATGCCTGTTATAGCTGCTGTAGAAAAGCTTAGAGGAGAATATGTCTATGTTGTAGCAGATGCTGGAGTGAAATTAGCAAAGGAGGGAAAAATAAAAGAAGCTCTAAAGAAATTCGACAAGGCGATAGAAGCCGCAAAAAGAAAACAAGATAAAAAGACTTTAGCGAAAATTTTAATTAATAAAGGGACAGCATTAAGAGAACTTGCGAGGTACGAAGAAGCTTTGGAGATGTACGAAAAATCTATTAAGATAGCTCCGAAGAATCCATATACTTGGTATTTGAAAGGCAAAGCTTTTAATAAATTAGGTAAGTCCAAAGAAGCTTTAAAAGCGTATGAAAAATCAATTGAATTAAAACCAAAACACGCTGACCAATGGTACGGAATAGGTCATGCTTTTAGAGAATTAGGTAAACATGAAAAAGCTTTAGAAGCTTACGAAAAATCTATTGAGCTAAAACCAAAACATGGATGCTATTGGCATGGTAAAGGCAATGCTCTTTTGAATTTAGGCGAACATGAAATAGGTTTAAAAGCTTATGAAAAATCTATTGAACTCAACCCAAAACACGCAGACCATTGGTACGGTAAAGGAAACGCTCTGAGTAAGTTAGGAAAATTCCAGGAGGCTTTAAAAGCCTACGAAAAATCTGTTGAATTAAATCCAAAACACAGCGATCATTGGTACGGAAAAGGTTATGCCCTGAGAAAGTTAAAAAAACCTCAGGAGGCTCTACAAGCCTACGAAAAATCAATAAAACTAAACCCAAAGAATGCATACTATTGGCTTGGAAAAGGTTATTCTCTTAGAGACCTAGGAAAACTTGAGGAGGCTTTACAAGCCATCGAGAAGTCTATTGAGCTAGATCCAAAACAGGGATGCTATTGGGATAGCAAAGGTGATATCCTTGTGGACCTTGGAAAATTTGAGAACGCTTTAAATGCTTACGAGAAATCTATTGGACTTAATCCAACGCATGCATCCCATTGGTTCGGAAAGGGCTTTGCTCTTTCGGAATTAGGTAAATATAAGGAAGCTTTAGAAGCTTTTAAAAAATCTATCGAACTGGATCCAAGAGAGGGGTGCTCCTGGAGTAACAAGGGTAATATCCTTATAGAATTAGGTAGGGATCAAGAAGCTCTTGATGCCTACAATAAAGCTATTGAACTTAATCCAGAACATGCAACCCATTGGTTCGGAAAAGGTATTGCTCTTGGTAAACTTAAAAAATATGATGAGGCGATTGTTGCTAATAATCGTGCTATTGAAATTTCGAGAGACAAAAAAGATATATTTATTGAATCTATGGCCGAAGTTAACCGTGTTAATTATATTATACATGGTGATTTTCCTTTCAATATTAAGGACGATATATTGCCATTGTTGAATCTGATAAGAAATGAGGAAATCTCTACACAAACAAGAGTTGAATTTATTCTATCCATTCTTAGAACCCTAATCCAGAAAGAAAAACTACAGCAGACTTTTGAAGCCCTCCAGGCGATAGAAACCTTCGATCAAAATCTCCCCCCCGAGGAGAAGATTTCACCCTCCTTTGAACCTGTAGCCCTGGCCGTTAAATATCTCAAAGAAGGGGAGAAAACACTTAACGGAATAACTCCAACCCTCCAAAAGGAAGTGAAGATGCTCCTTGGAAAGAAATATAAAAAGCACTCAAAAAAGCGCTAAATCCATTCAACTTCCAAACTACGAAGAAAAACACACCCATCAACCGTATATTGGATTTTTATTCTCGCTTATCCATGGGAGGCCTACATCAAGCAACAACGAAACTTTTAAATAAAGCAAGGCTCAATAAGGGGACGCGGAAAAATAGCTCTGAATGTACGATAAAATCATCGATTTCATTCGTTCATATGTTCATCTTACACCATTTGGGACATGAATTCGCCTCCCTTTGGGGAAAAACGCAGTTGAGTTCTCTCTTTTAAGGGAAGAGAGTTCTGTCTCTAATCCGTGGATGGATTTGACTATTTTTCCGAAAAATATCGAAAAAAGAGGTGAAAATACATGAATATCGATCCAAGTACCACTAAATATCTCATAAGGGCCAGCATAGTTGCTGACGGCATAGTGGAAAAACCGGACGTGGTTGGTGCCATATTCGGACAGACCGAAGGCCTTCTGGGCAATGAGCTGGATTTGAGGGATATGCAGAAAAGTGGAAGAATAGGTAGAATAGAAGTGGAAATAGGCCAAAACAAGGGCAAGTCGGAGGGAGAAATCACAGTTCCTTCAAGCCTTGATCAGGTTGAAACCGTGATCCTCGCCGCGGCTCTGGAAACCATCGACAGGGTGGGGCCGTGCAAGGCCAACATCCAGATCATGAAAGTGGAGGATGTGAGGTTATCAAAGAAGAAGAGGATCGTGGAGAGGGCGAAGATACTTCTAGTTGCACTCATGGCAGATACCAACCATACAGGTGAGAGCCTTTCATCTTCAGTTCGACAATCCGTGCAGGTAGAGGAGGTCATACATTATGGAAGGGACAAGTGCCCTGCCGGGCCAAATGTGCCAACCTCAGATGCCATAATAGTTGTGGAAGGAAGATCTGATGTGCTGAACCTCCTGAAATACGGCATAAAGAACGCCATCGCGGTGGAGGGCACGAACATTCCGCAGACCATCCAAGAACTCTCAAGGGAGAGGGTGGTAACGGCCTTCGTGGACGGTGATCGAGGCGGGGAGCTAATTCTCAGGGAAATGTTGCAGGTTGCAGAAGTGGACTTCGTGGCAAGGGCTCCGCAAACCAGGGAAGTGGAGGAGCTGACACAGAAGCAGATAATGAAAGGACTGAGAAACAAGATACCTGCGGAGCAGTTCGTGGAGATGTACGGCCTAGATGTGGAGCTGCCCGCTACCATAAGAGAGGGTGAAAAAGCTTACGGGGCGGCTGAGAGCGGCAAAGGCGGAAGGACCAAATCATCCAAAGCCCCAGGAAAAAGAGTCAGCAGCAGGGAAAGGCCTAGAAAGGTTGTAGAAGGCAAAAAAACCAAGACATTATCCTCAGAGCAGCACAGATACAAGGAAATCCTGGACAAATTGTCCGGCAGCTCAAAAGCACAGATGCTCGACTCCAAGGGCTCTATTGTCGGGGAGACGCCTGTTAGGGATCTGGCGGATTTACTCAAGAAAAGCTCAAATAATATAAAAACGCTGGTATTTGATGGTATAATAACCCAGAGATTGGTTGATATCGCCTCACAAAAGGGCGTTTCAACCATAGTGGGCAGCAAATGGGGAAATGTGTCCAAGCAGTTGACTTCCATCGAGATTCTAACCAAAAATGATTTGAACTAAGACACATTATATGGCCGATAGATCGGTTTAGGCTGGGTTCATAGCCAATAAGGTGCGTAAAATGGGCATAAAACGTGGGGCCGAAGCCCTACCGCAGGGTTTGAAAGCGGTAAAAGAGAGGGCCGATGCGACTAAACTCAAGTATCTTGAGAGCATCACAACTACAGAAGATGTGGAGATACCGCAAGACCCCTTGATGAGGGTTATTGGCCAGGATGAGGCGGTAAACCTCGCCTATGTGGCGGCTTCACAGAGGCGACATTTTCTTCTCGTTGGCCCTCCTGGAACAGGAAAATCCATGGTGGCCCAGGCGTTGTCGTTGCATCTTCTGCCTCCCACTGAGGAGATTCGAGTGGTGCATAACCCTGAGAACCCGGAAAGACCCTTCGTTGAGCTTATAGCTAAGGATGAGGTCTACAAGGAGAGAGAGAGCAAGGAATTCGCGGAGGGGGAGGTGATCGACCCCAAAGAGGCGCCCATTAACGTGGCTGAGAAATTGGGTTACAAATGCATGAGCTGCGGCGCGTATTCCCCTGCCTCGGAGCGTTTCTGTCCCAAATGCAACGAGACGAAACAGCCCGGGCAAAAGGGAGCCGACAACCCCTTCAGCGACCTCTTCGGCAGTCTCATCGAGGTCACGGTTGGTCACCTGGGGAAAAAGAACAATCGGGTTACAACCACCAGAAAACGCTTCGGCAAGGAGGAGGTGGTTGTGTTCGAGAGGGCCGGAACCATGATCAAGGTTCTGGACCAGAAGGCCCTTGAAAAACGCAGGGAGTTCGAAAAGGCCGACCCGAGAAAGGTACTGGTTCCGTTGGAGAGAACGCCAGTGGTTCTTGCCACAGGGGCCAGTGAAACCGAGCTTTTGGGAGATGTGAAGCACGACCCTTACGGGGGCCATCCCCAACTTGGCGTTCCGCCCTTTGAAAGGGTGGTTGCAGGCTCAATTCACGAGGCGCATCAGGGCGTGCTGTTCATAGACGAGCTGCCGCATCTGAGGCATCTCCAGAGATTTATATTGACAGCCATGCAGGAAAAATACTTCCCGATTTCCGGGAGAAATCCCCAGAGCGCTGGGGCCAGCGTCAAGGTCAACAACGTTCCATGCAATTTCATATTCGTTGGTGCGTGCAACATCCAGGATCTGCCCAGCATACTATCCCCCCTGAGATCGCGAATAATAGGCGCAGGATATGAGATCTTGATGGATACCACCATGGAGGACAACGATATCAACCGCGCCAAGATGGCACAATTCGTGGCCCAGGAGATAATAATGGACAGAAAGATCCCCCACGCCACCAAGGGGGCGGTTCTTGCGATTATCGAGGAGTCCAGGAGAAGGGCGAAGGATATCGACAACAAGAACCATGCCCTCTCGCTGCGCCTCAGGGAGATCGGGGGATTGATCAGGGCTGCCGGGGATATAGCTGTCATAAACGAGCAAAAGCACATCGAGGTGAAGCACATCAAGGAGGCCATGAAGCGCAGCAAGACCATCGAGGACCAGATCAAGGAGCGGCATGGGTCGTACTATGCAGGTCTATCAACTGACATCTCGAGCTCGCAGAAGGAGACGAGCCCGTATCATTTCTGGAACAGATATCCATACGATGATAAAAGAGGATATGAATAGATAATTATCGGGCTTGTGGAGGGGGGGCGAGGCGTCCTGTGGCTTAAGATTTAAGTGCTTGAGAACATAACCGAAGGACAAAGTGCTCTAAAAAATCGCTACGAACAAGAGGAGCACGGCGGCGGGTCTCACAGCATTTTTCTCATATGATAACCTGCCCCACCATCCTCGTAGAACGAGGGCAAAAGCGATAAGGTTTCGAACCCATGGGTTTTGTAGAACCGTATCGCCCTCTCGTTGGTGACTCTCACCTCCAGGTTCACGGTCTTGATATCCATCCTAAAGCATCTGGAAATCAATTCATTCAGCATCATCGTGCCTATTCCCCTGTTTCTGGACTCGGGGCGAACCGCCATCAGAAGTATCCTCGTCTTCTTTGGCGCAAAGATAACGGCGACCAAAACACCGATGATGCCCTTCTCATCCTCTGCAACCAAAAAACCGCCCCTCCAGGCCTCGTAAATTGTCAGGTAGAAACTTTGGTTATAGTCCCTGTTGAAAGTGGCTGTAATTAATGAGGATACCTGCGGAAGATCATCGGGATGAAAATCCCTGATAACATGCATGCTTCCCCCAACCCCCTGTTGAATATTATAAATAACGGTTTTATTGGTCTTGCCTCGATCCAAGGCCTATTTTAAGGTTTCAAGCTGCGATATTATGTTCCAAATTAGCGTCCTGCCATGCAGCGGTATATTTGGATCGTTGGCAAGTTCATCCAAAATGAACACCGCACTTGCGGTTCTGACATCCAAGGCCTCGTTGGAGTTCAGCAACAGTTCCTTTGCCTGAGTGGCACCGCGTCTTATGTTCCTCGGAACAGAGGTGTCTTCGGCGAGCTGATTCAAAACGTCAATGACCTGGTTGATTCTCGTTTTGGTATCCGCCATGAGGTCACCTCTTGAGAGAACCGCATTAAAACCCCGTAACGCAATTGTCCACTTAAATGTTTTGAATGTTTACTCACCTAAATCCCTTCGGGATCTATTCAAAGGGTCGGAGTCGGAGGGAAGGCGGTAGAAAAATTGGGCGGAGGAGGGGGGTGGCGGG
>CBDUXN010000177.1:0-7381 GCA_965371185.1 uncultured Thermoplasmata archaeon | reverse complement strand
GGCAATGTATCCTGATAACTGATATGGGCAAAGATAGAGATGTTTTGATAAAATGTCTTTAGCTCCTCACGGTTCATCCTTCCAAGTAGGATCACCTTATTTTCCAATTCGTGTTCTTTGATGGTTTCCTCAACGAGGCTTCGGTACTCCCCCTCCCCAATGATTTTCAGCTTAGCATCGGGGTAAGTTGATAACACTCTTTTAAAGGCCCGGATCAACAACATCAAACCCTCTACTTTCTCCTTCCAAACGAAGTTTGACACGGCCCCGACAATAGGGGCCAGTTGCGGTTGAGACGGTGGAATAAAAAAAGCCGTATTAACGCCGACTTTTATAGCCATACCAACATCCAGACCATATTTTCCTTTTACCTCTCTGATCTGATTGACCGCTGTTACGGTCATCAGGTCGACCCTTCTGAATACCTTTCTGACGATCACTTTTTTAATGAACGATATTTTATTGGGGGGCTGAGTAATTATGGTATGAACCCATTTGAAGTTTCTAGCCGAACTCATTACACCAACAAAGCCAAATTGTATCGCTCCAAAGGTATGAACAATATCTGGTTTGATCCTTTCAATCTCCAAAACCATATCTCTTTGAACACTGGTCATCTCTCTATTCCCGAACAGTTTTTCGTAGAAATTCATACCTTTCATGATTTCGACCTTTTCTTCGTATGACAAAGAATGCGTGTCAAAGGTGAGGACATTCTCATCCCTATACGATGATTCACATGTAGGTGTGAGGATTTTCACGTCATGCCCTTTTTCCCGAAACGCTTGTGATAGACCCTGAGTTATCAGGGTATAACCTCCAAGTACTGGAAAATAGTAAGGGGTCACCAAGGCTATTATCATCGTCTCTACTCCGGTTACTTAAAGCATTACAATCAGACCAAAACAACATTGCTTTTTACTATTTATGGATTGTTATTTTGAGTAAATAATTCTTAAAGGTGACTATTTGGCCTTCCTAAACCATTCCCATTATATAAGTCGCTATCGGTTTATATCGTTCCTATTAAAACTCACCCGAGAAAAGGGGGTAAGCCATCATTATGTGCTCTTTTGAAATATACGATACCGTCATTTTTGCATCTCACCCTAATGATGAGGCTTTGGGATGCACCGGTATGGTACACGGCAAATTGAAAAAAGAGGGAAAGGTTAAGGTGGTTCGGCAAACGAACGGGGATGCCGATACAGACTATTGGGAGAAATTACAAAGTTACAGGAAAACTGAAGGAATTGAACCTGAACGAGGAGACAAGAAAAAAGAAGGAAAGATGCCTCAAAAGGTATAAGACCCAGAAACATGTGATCGATACTGTTTTAATATATTTTAACGACATAGAAAGTAACTGGTGACTTCTATAACGAACTTATAGAGCGGCCCGGTTCAGAATTCAGACCTTGAAATCTTCCACCTCGATATCAAGATTTTCCCAATTTATAAATAGGCGATGATTTATTAAGCACCTGACAACATATGAAAATTCTATTTCTTGCACTGGATGTCAACATCAAAGCCAGGGCAGGCGATGCGGTACACGTCAGAGAATTGACGATGGCCTTGGCGAAATTGGGTCATGAAGTGGTTCTAATAGCCCCTTTCATCGAAGATGGCCCAAAAGAATTGGCTGCTCTGAAAGATCATCAGAATGTGAAAATTTTCTTTGCCAAAACCGGACGTTACTTTAAAAATATTTCAACTATCTCTTTCTGTAAAAAAGTGGCCAAGAAAGGTGGGGCAGAAATAATTTATGAAAGACGATTCTCAGCCAAGATAGGCTATTCTCTGGGCAAATTGCTCAAAATCCCTTACTTTGTCGAGATAAACGGTTTACCTGGGTTAGAATTAAAAATGCTTGGAAAAATGAGAAAACAGAGACCTCTTGTTGGAGCCATTAAAAAACGAATTAGACGACGCTTTTTTATGCATGCTAGTAAAATTGTAGCTGTAACAAATGGAATCAAAGAAGCTCTTATTGCCGATTACAACCTACCCCCTGATAATATCGTGGTTGTTCCGAACGGCGCTAATGTCGATCTATTCAAAAAGATGGATAAGTTGCAATGCAGGCAGCAGTTAGGACTGAATAGGAATGACAAATATGTGTGCTTTTCTGGAAATCTAGCTCCCTGGCAAGGGCTGGATATTCTTATTAAATCTGCCCCGATAGTTATTAAGAAAATCCCAGATGCGACTTTTATAATTGTTGGGGATGGAATGATGCGCGACAGATTAGTAAGCCTTGTAGATAAATTAAACCTAAGAAACTCGTTTATTTTTACAGATTGGGTGCCCTATAAGGATACCCCCAGGTATATAAATTCAAGCGATATTTGTGTTGCACCATTTATTAGAGAAAGGAACGAAATGATAGGACTCTCTCCTCTAAAAATCTACGAGTACCTATCGTGTGAAAAACCAGTAGTTGCCTCTTTCGTAAAAGGTTTAGAGTTCCTTGAGGAGGAGAATTTAGGCTTATTGGTACCTCCAAATAACCTTGCCGAACTTGGAGACGCTTTATTAAAATTATTAATGAACGAAGAGATAGCAATGGAAATGGGCGCCAACGGAAGACGATATGTCGTCGAAAACCACAGTTGGCGTGGGGTGGCATTAAGAATCGCTGAGATCTGCGAGCAAGCCAATTAAACTCAGGTATATATCTTTTTATCCCATCACTCCATTCAGTCAGCGATGAGAATCGCTGTGCTGTTAAGAGACAGATGCCAGCCAAAACGCTGCTCAATGGAATGCTTCAAATACTGCCCAAGGGTGAGAACCGGTGAGGAGGTCATCGTTATGGGCGAGGATGGGAAGCCGATCATCTCAGAAGAGCTTTGCCCTGGGTGCGGTATATGCATTCACAAATGCCCCTTTGAGGCCATCAGGATATTGAATTTACCCGAGGAATTGAAGGAGGATTTGGTACACCAGTACGGGCAGAACGGCTTCAGACTGTTCAGGCTGCCCTGGCCCAAGGGGGGGAAGGTCGTGGGGCTATTGGGCCCCAATGCCATAGGGAAGACCACGGTGATAAACATCCTTTCCGGCAACCTCGTTCCAAACCTAGGAAAATACGATGAAGAACCGGATTGGAAATCTGTATTGGAATACTTTGCAGGCACTGAGCTGCATGATTACCTGAAAAAGGTTGCAGATAATACGGTAAAACCCTCCCTTAAACCGCAGTACGTGGATAAGATACCCAAGGTCTACAAGGAAAAGGTCGGTAAACTTTTAAAGAAGATGGATGAGGTGAACGAACTGGATAGTATCACAGAAACCATGGATCTTGAGGGTTGCCTGGACAGATCCACGAATGAGCTGTCTGGCGGTGAGCTGCAGCGCCTTGCCATAGCTGCTGCCATGCTAAAGGATGCGGACATCTATTTTTTCGATGAGCCATCATCGTATTTGGACATATATCAGCGATTGTCAGTGGCAAAAACCATCAGAGAGCTCTCCCAAATTAAGCAGGTGGTGGTCATTGAGCATGACCTTGCCGTGCTGGATTTTTTGGCTGATGAGGTCTATCTGATGTACGGCTCAGAAGGGGCCTACGGCATAATCGCCCAGCCGCGAGCTGTGAGAAGCGCCATTAACACTTACCTTTCAGGATACATGCGGGAGGAGAACATCAGATTTAGAGATACGGAGATAAGGTTCGAAACCCACGCCCCCAGAAGCGGTTGGCAAACTGCGACGCTAATCGAGTTCGGAGATCTGGAGAAGAAGCTGGAGGGTTTTGTCCTTGAAACAAAAGCAGGAAAAATGAATGCTGGGGAGGTTGTGGGCATAGTGGGGCGCAATTCCACTGGTAAGACCACTTTTGTGAAGATGCTTGCAGGCGTGATCGAACCCACAAAGGGAACTTTGGAATTCGACATCAAGGTGAGCTACAAGCCCCAATACCTGAAACCTGAATTAGATGGAACCGTGCAGGAGCTCTTCATGACGAAGATCGGCAAGATATTCGAGTCTAGCTTCTTCACCTCGGAGATATCTCATCCCCTTAATTTGAAACCTCTCATGGATAACCGGGTAAGCAGCCTGTCAGGCGGAGAGCTTCAAAGGGTTGCCATTGCACTTTGTCTGACTCAGGAGGCGGATATTTACCTGATCGATGAACCTTCAGCCCATCTCGATTCGAGCCAGAGAATGATAGCTGCAAGGACCATAAGAAGGGTGATGGAGAAAAGCGGAAAGTCCGCATTTATTGTGGATCACGACGTTTACTTCATAGACCTGGTTTCGGACTCTTTGATGGTTTTTGGAGGCGAGCCTTCGAGACATGGCATAGGTGAAGGGCCATTTGGGCTGAGAGATGGCATGAACCTGTTCCTGAAAAATGTGGGCATAACCTTCAGACGGGACCTGGACACGAAAAGACCCAGGATAAACAAGCTCGATTCTGTTTTAGATAGGGAGCAGAAATCAAAAGGCGAGTATTACTACACGAAATAGACCCATGTTTTACCGAGGTAGCTAACCTAAGGTTTAATTCCACTTTTGCACTCAAGGTAAAACAGGGCGGGAGGCGGGGGGAAGGTGGAGGGCATAACTCGACACCCCCCATTTTAGCCAATTGGATGGGCATTTAGCCTTTTTATGCTCCATTTACAAATATTTGTAACATACATACAAAGTTTTGTACAATGGAGTGTAGGTTTTCGCTATATTCGCCTTATATACGTTCTCTTAGAATAGTATCTATGGCAAGCTTAGAGCTAGCAATTTGAGAGGAGTTTCATGGCGGCATCTGATAACGGCCTCAAATGTCCCTACTGTGACACAAAAATATCTTCTGATGACGAGAGCTGCAGAAATTGCGGTAAAAAGCTGAGAAAGGATGTTAACGGTGCGAAAAAGGGCTTAGGCCGTGCACTGTCAGAGAAATATAAGAAACGCGTTGCCGAGGTGGAGAGGAAGGGGAGAAAGGAAACCGTCCTGTCCGAGGCGAAGAGAAACGCCATCGAGTTATTCTCCCTTATTCCAAATATCGGCAGGGCCAGGGCTGAGGCGTTTTGGGATGCTGGATTCAAGAACCTTGTAGAGTTAAGGAAGGCCTCGGTTGATGAAATTGCCTCCGTGAAGGGCATTGGCAAAAAACTGGCGGAGAAGATCTGTGAGAATCTAACAACCTTCGAGGAAACGAAGGTTGAAAAGCCTGAACTTTTTATGTGTTCTAATTGCGGTGGACTATTGGGCCCAGAGGCCACAGAGTGCGGTCTCTGCGGTGCAAGGGTAGAAAAGCCGGAGATTGCAGAAGCGGAGGAAATAGAGGAGGAAATAGAGGAAGAGGAACTTGCCGAGGAGGAAAAAGCTGTTTTTCTTTGCCCCGTGTGTGGGGCCTTTGTGGTTGAGGGGGCCGAGGAATGCGAAGCTTGCGGAACCGCTTTTGAAGAGGTGAAAGAGGTCGGGGAGGAAATTACGGTACCGGAGGCAGAGGAAGAGGAGATAGTGGCCGAAACGTTGTATCTATGCCCAGAATGTGGGGCATTCTTGGGTCCTGAGGTAAAAATCTGCGCAAAATGCGGCTTCAATTTAGAGGAAATCAAAGAAATAATCGAGGAAAGAATCGAAGAGAAAGAAGTAATTGAGGAAGAGGCTGATGAGGAACCCCCCGCGGTTAAGCCAGATCTCTATCTATGTCCTGAGTGCGGGGCGTTCATAAGCACGAAGGCAAACGAATGCAGCATCTGCGGCGCCGTATTTGGTCGCGAGATGGAGGTCGTGGTCGAAGAGGAGCCAGGAGCACCTGGACCTGAAGAGGTACCCGAGCTCACAGTGGAAGAAAAGAAACTTGATATATATCTATGTCCTGAGTGCGGGGCATTCATAAGCACGAAGGCAAACGAATGCAGTATCTGCGGCGCCGTATTCGGTCCTGAAATCGAGGTGGAAGAAGAAGAGGTCCCTGCAGCACCCGAACCTGAAGAGGTCCCTGATTTCTGGTACAAGGAAGGAGAAGTGGAGAAACCTGATCTTTACCTATGCCCTGAATGCGGGGCTTTCATAAGCACCACAGCAAACGTATGCGATAGCTGCGGCGCTGAATTCGGCCCAGAAATCGAGATAGAGGAAGAAGTGCCTGTAGCACCTGAACCTGAAGAGGTGCCTGATTTATGGTATAAGGAAGAGGAACCCTCGATTATTTACCTCTGCCCTCTATGTGGTGCCTTCATCAAGGAAGGGGCAACCAGCTGCAATGTTTGTAAGGCTGAAATCATCGAAGGTAAGGCAAAAGTTCCGCCATCTGAGGAACTTGTAGAGGAGGACTATCTGCCATCCTGGTCACCAACGCAGCAATTGTGTCCAAAATGCAAGGCGTTTATAAGCGGGAAAGCGGAAAAATGCCACATTTGCGGTGCAAGCCTCATCGAAGAATTACCTGTTGTTGAAGAAGAGCTGAGAAGGAAGGAGCTGCACATAGAAGAGGAAATCGACGCGGAAATTAAGGGTCTAGAGGCCGCTCTCGAGAAAGTTAAACCTACTGTTTTACCTGGTTTAACCAACGGCATGATCAACGGCCTCACAAATGGCATTAGAATGAGGAGAAAGGCGGTCTCTGGTGTCACTAACGGTCTTATCAATGGCTTGACGAACGGCCTCACAAATGGCCTACGAATGAAAAGAAAGGGGTTATTTGGGGTTACCAACGGTATCACCAATGGCTTGACCAATGGATTAAGGGCTCTTAGAAGGGGGCTTGTCAATGGTGTAACGAATGGCAACGGATTAACAAATGGCATAGGTACAGCCCAGGAGTCGTTGAGGGGAACCAGGAAAGCGGCCAGGGTAGCGGCAATGACGGTTTTTATGCTACTGCTCTTGATCTCGCCGATACTCTTGTCCTCCATGGTTCCTTCTCATAGACCATTGCATATCGACGGTAGTTTCAGTGATTGGAGGGATATTCCAGGGTATTCGGATTCTTTAACCGACCAGACGGTTAACCAGGATATCAACATCGAGGAGTACAAGGTCAGCGTCAACAAGCACGGTGACATATCGTTCTACCTCAGGGTCAACGGTACGATACTCAACGGCGCTCGTGGCCTTGACTCCGTGCACATCTTCATAGATGAGGACGACAACGCCAGCTCGGGCTACGGAATAGGTACCATCGGAGCAGACAAGATGATAGAGATCATAGGCTGGAATAACAGCGTCTATGCCCACGGTTACGGTTTTTTCAATAAATCGAGATCTCCCAGGGATATCAACGGGTTTGATAAGTTCTATGCACTGCCTGCCGCCATCGACAAAGATGAACTCGAAACGAAGTTGTGGCTCTCCGTACTGAGCATGAATCCAAAAGAGCCTGTGAAAATCCTGTTCAGCACCAGGGATACTGCCGGCA
>CBDUXN010000176.1:0-7383 GCA_965371185.1 uncultured Thermoplasmata archaeon | reverse complement strand
GATATGTTCTGTCGAAAATGCGGGGCCAGATTGGTGACGTAGAAATTTCACCTCTTTTTTAATGTCATCCTTCTTTTTGGTCGGGTGTAAACTTTCATGGGCAGTCCGCTGGCCTCGCTGGATTTTGTGGTGATACGGCCCAGATGAACCTCCAACTCCTTTATGTCCGAAGATAGAAGTTTCTCAAAATCAGAATAATCAATTTCATTCCATGCGAGATAAACGATGTAATCAGCAATTTCGTTCTTAATGGACTCAACAGCTGCTTCCTGGTCGATGTAACCCTTGGGAACGAATATTGTGGGCGTGAGGTTCATCACAGCCTTTATCTTTACCTTGTTCTTACCAGGTATCATTCGGAAGAAATTTCCCTTATTGCCCCTTGAGTTCCCATTGGGGTTGTGCTCTAAGGGCAGGATGCGCATCACGTTTCCTACAGGGCCACGCTGGATTTCCACGTCATCTTCTCCCAATCCACCCACCATATCCGCTATCAGCTTCTGTTCTATCGTTCTAACCATGTTGCCCAATCCCAGGTCCTTGTCGAAACTTTTCTCAAAGGTAAGTTGGATCTTGGAATTGATTGGACGCATATGATCCGCAAAATTGATGTTGTTAGCCAGGTTTTCCTTGATTTTCTTGGGCTTTCGGCGATGCATAACATAGCAGGAAATGTTGTCGATATCTGTAACGATTGAAACGTAGTTCTTCATCCTGCTTGCCCTGCTTCTCAGCGTCATATCGTCTATACCGCTGTGGAACAGTTCGCTGACACCGTGGATCCTTCTAAATTCGCCGGATTCTTGGTCCATCTTGAAAGGATGGGAATGATACAATCCTACAATGCCGACATTTCTCGGAAACTCGCTTGCAAGTTTTGCCTCTTCAGTCGGATTGGACTCAGCGCTGTACCTTGACTGTCTCTTGTATTTTGTGCAGGGCACGGCATCGCATATGTATACCGTATCCTTTGCGGAGAATCCTGTGAGCCAGCCTAGAACCTCAAAGCCATCCTTTCTTGCACCGTTCAGGGCATGCTCAATTATGGCCCTTTTCAGGTCGCGCTTCATCACGATATTTGTTTGCTCCGCCATCATTTCACTCCGCATATCGAACTGTTCTATGTCATCTTGTCGAACATCTCGGCAGCTTCCTCTATCTCCTTCAGCTTGTTCTCGCCCAACTTCTCTTTTCCTTTGCCGCAGACAGGACAATTTGGATCCATCTTCCAATCATACCGCTCTATCTCCCCTTTGATTCCATTGTACATAAGAAAGCTGGCAACCTCACCGAAATTCAGCAGGTACTTGAAACCCTCCTGACATTGCAATGCAGCGATTATCGCCATTGTGGTGGGCAGTGAGGTTATATGGCATAACCCAGTCTGCCTGTCCTTTGTCGGCTCCTCAATGCTCAGGTAGAATTCCATGCTTTCCCCGGTTGAATCTCCTTTTGGCTTATCTGGTCTTTCCTTGCCCATGCCCAACGAGTGCCTGTGGCATCTGTAGCATGCGGTCTTCCCAGGTATAACGACATGAACGCTGCCGTTGATGCCGTCAAGGCTTGCACCGCCGTCTATGAAGGGCTTGCCCTTCTCAACGCATTTTGCGTTCATGAACAGCCTCACTCCGAATGTATCCACACCTCCAAAGACAATGTCGCATTTTCCGCACTCTTCGATAAACGTCTTATAGCCATCCCCCGTGGTTATGTCGTACGGATAGGAAACGATATCAACATCGAGATTGACATCTGAGAGATACTCATTTAATGCATCCACTTTATTCATCCCCACCTGGTCTGGCTTGTATATCAGTCTGTTCATGTTGGCCATCTCGAGCCTGTCGTAATCGAAAAGCACGAGTTTTCCAATGCCCACCCTTGCGAGAATCTCGGCCACTATGGCCCCGAGACCGCCCACTCCCACCACCAATGCGCTCATTTTGCGCAGTTTCGAGAAATCCGCGAATTCGAACAGCTCTAATCGTTTATATCTTTCGTCCATTCCAACCAACCTTTTTCTCTCAGATGATATATTATGCTCTGAAGCCAGTACGAAACTTCCCTCTTCAGATAAAGGGCGAGGCTGCAGTGCTCGTTCCACCAGTAGTTCTGCTCCATGTGCATATCGCAGATTCTCAGACCAAGGATGTTATCGTCCAGCTTTCTGTCAGTGTAACGCATCAGCTCCGGAATTCTCGCGGCAGGGGGTGTGTGGGGATAGGCTTCCGTGAGCACCAATTCTATGAGATAGCTTCTGTCCTCCGCGTTCACGGTGCCCTCCCACCGTGTCGCATCCTGGCCCGTGGGCCTGATGGAGAACCACCGCTCCTCTTCCCCACCCTTCTCCATGTAGTCTACGTACTGCATGTACTTCAGAACAGCGTACTTCTCCTCCTTGACCCTGAGTGGCCATTTCTCGTCGTTTGGTGATGCCACAGTGGAGCACTGCAAGAAATAAAATAGATCCGGTTCCTGCCTCACAGAATCACGTTTTCGTATGTTATTGGAAACCCACAACAGAGGGGTCTATGACGTGGATGTTGGTGCCCTGCTCGATCACCCTTTCCACGGTTCCGCCAGGTATCGGTGTGCCTGCTGGATATGTTGCCGTGAGAATCGTGGGATCCTTACCCTGTTTTTTTGCCGCCAGAACCAAGGCCTCCTGGAACAGCATCTCCTTCGGCACCTGAACGGTCACCACAGGCTTCTCTGGCTCGCTGATGAATGTAAAACGGAGCGTAACCTTATTGTCCATTCTAACCATACTCTCACCCCTGTTCAAATGAATGATAGAATTGTTGTTATTTATTAGTTGCGGTGATATTATTCGGTTTTTGTCCATAGGAGTTATATAATTGGGTCCCATGTTAGCTGCTGATATCGGCCATTTTTTTCATACCCCTCAAAATAAAGTTCCCAAAACCTTTATTAATTCAAATTTCATTTCTATTGCGGGAAGATAATGCCTTATGTGAAGATATCTCAAAAAGAACTTGAGGGGCAGAGAAAGCTCTACGAGAGCGTGATGTCCAGCGCATGCCACGGCCTGTTCTTCAGGGAGGGGAGCGTGTTCGGGGCCGCCATCGCCGAAGAGGCGCTGAAGGATAAGGAACATTACTTCGAGATTGTAAAAAAGGAGCTTGTCGAGCGGGGTTGGGTGGAGGATGCCATATTCGAGGAGGATACCATCACCGTAAAAGGCTCGATCGAGGCTGTAAAGAACGGCCTCCCCGGCTGCCACAGGCTCAGGGGAATATTACGGCACATATACGAGACGTACAAAAACGATAGGATTCACTGCGTCGAGCAGAAATGCGAGAGCGTGGGCGATGGGAACTGCATTTTTAAAATGGAGTCTATCCAATAGAGAGAGTATCATGCCCTGTTATATTTTCGAGCTGTCAGGAGAACATGAAAGTCTCCCAAAAGCAGAGGTCCTGGCCTGCCTCGAGGCTGAGGGCATCGAATTCGATATCCTGGAGGAGGATCAAGGCATTTTAACGATAGATGCCCCGAAATTGAATATTGAGGAATTGAAAAGAAGACTGGCTCTAACGCATTTTATCGATGAAAAATTGATTTCCTGTGAGGCGGATGAACTTCTCTCGCTGGAGGAGACCTTCACCATCGGAGAAGGCAGCTTTGCTGTTCGGGGGAAGAGAATCCAAAGACTTCATGAGGATTTCGATCTTAAGAATGTGGAGAAAAGAATCGCTCAGAACATAAAAGGGGGGAGCAAGGTCAACCTCTCAGATCCTGATATCGAGATAAGGGTCATCGTATCGAACAGATGCCATATTGGGAGAAGGATGGCAAAAATAGACAGAAGCTCATTCGAGGCCAGAAAGGTCCAATTCAGGCCGTACTTCTCCCCTGTTTCTCTACATCCCAGGCTTGCGAGAGCCCTTGTGAATCTTACCAGGGTCAGGAAAGGCCAAACCCTTCTAGACCCGTTCTGCGGCACTGGCGGCGTGCTGATCGAGGCCTCGATGATAGGTGTAAGGCCAATAGGCAGCGATATCGATGATAGAATGGTGAAAGGGTGCGGGGAGAATCTATCTAGCCTCGACATCGATGATGCGGAGCTTTTTTGCACGGACATCAGCGGGATCGCCGAGGTGGTGGGGAAAGTGGACGCCATAGCCACAGACCCCCCTTACGGCAAATCGGCTACCACAAATCGTGAGGAGATCACCAGCCTTTACACAAGAGCCTTTGCAACCTTCTCGGGGGTTCTGAGACCAGAAGGATACTTGTCAATAGCAATCCCAGAAAAGGAGCTGATCCAGACCGGAGAAAAATTCCTCGGTTTAAAAGAATTCCATGCATTCCGGGTTCATAGATCGCTCACAAGGAATTTCTGCGTGTACAGGAAGAAATAGGCAGATAACTAACCCTACCATAAAAGAAAGAAACCATCCAATTCAGCCTCTACCAATAGGCCGAAGGATGGCTTTGTCTATACAACCGTGGCCCCTAATCCAGCCTCTTTGTAACGGAATTTGGGTCTGTTTTCAGGACTGCGGTACGGTTATTTCCTGGCCATCTGGGCTTCGGCCACAAAACCAGCTTTGTCGAGGTAGTACATGTAGCCTTTCTTTTTTGAGATTTTCTCGGTTCCTACCTTCTTCTTTCTACCGCGCTTGTTCGACTTCATCGGCGCACGCCAAACGTAACCATCTTTGCCGATGTAGTACAGATAGCCAGATTCTCGTTTGATTTTCTCTTTACCTATACGTTTTCCCATAAGGAAACCTCCTTCGGTTACTACCTGTAATGCAGTAGGTATATATTAAGTTATTACCGTCGTTATCGTCGGAGATAATGTACTTTTTCGAGGGAAAATGGGCATAAAAACCGCTTTAGACGGTAAAAACGGTCATTTTCGAGGGTAATTCAAATAACCGCAACAGAAATATACCCTACTCCCCATCCCAAATCCATGAAATTCGTCCTGGATGCCTCTGCAATTCTCTCTGGCAAGGAGTTTTCTGCCGAGCATGAGCTTCACTCCTCTCCAAAGATACTGGATGAGGTGAGGCCTGGAAGGATGCGCAGACATCTGGATTATCTCATCGAATCAGGCCTTAAGGTGATGTCTCCCTCCCATGAAACCATAGCTGATGTGAGGAAGTGTGCATCCGACACAGGGGACATAGGCCGCGTTTCCGAGGCTGACATCGAGATTCTCAGCCTTGCGAAGGAACTTGAGGCCGTTCTTCTAACGGACGATTACTCGATCCAGAACATCGCAACCGTGCTGGAAATTAAATATCAGGGTGTTGCCCAGGAGGGGATAACAGAAACCATAGAATGGCGGTACAGATGCAAGGGCTGCGGACGATACTGGCAGGAGAAGCACGACTCATGCCCCGTATGCGGGTCTGAACTGAAAACAACCAGAAGAACATGATGGTATGATTCTATGGAAAAAATTTTAGAGGGAACGAATATGGAAGAAGATACAAAGTGGAATTCTAATTTGCCCATCCACTATATAAACCCATCGGAAAAGCTGATTAGAATCCGAATTGGAGCTAATTAGAAATTTCCTGCACTTCCAAAAACCGAAAAAATAGGGATTGTTTATATACATAAATGTAATTACCATTTAAGGTGATTTACGTGGAAAATGAACAATTTGAGAAACTATTATCAACCGCTGTCAATATTGTTGGTAGACTTGAGGAAATTGAAAAGAGTGTTAAAGAAATAAAAGCCTTAATGAAGGAAAAAAGGGAATGAATAGATCAAATCAAACCCCCAATATTCACCAAATCGTTTTTAATTCCATTTTGCAATCTAACCAGAGCCAAAGTCAATCTGCTTATCACATGCATCCCTATGTGAACTTCCATAGTATTGAGATTGGAGGCTTGAATGTTCTTTATCTCAGTGTGCTTTTTCTCCAAGCCTTGGCTATGCTCAATTGCATTTCTGACTTTTAGCCTGTCAATATACCCTTCTGGGTCTTTGAGATATTTCTGGAATACCTGATTGTGGTAGAAGTTCTCCAGTACCTCTGTCTTATCGTTCATCATTAAAAAGAACTTCATGTATTCGTAGTCTGCATCCAGTTTAAAATTGTCGCTTTTCCAGAATTTCTGATAAGCTTTGACCAATGCTTTTCTATCTGCATTCTCACTGAGAACCCAATTTTTAGCTATGTTTGGGATAACTTCTATCCCCCAGAATTCCCTGAATCTCATAAGGTCTTTTGCATCTGCATAATGGTTGTCTGCGAACATCCTGATTGGATGTATGTCATGGCAAACCATAGCCCTGTAAACCATCGGTACTGAGATAGTGCCATCATATTCCGTGCCTGTGGTTATGTGATAGCCTAAAGGTATGCCTGTTTGAACACATCTGAGATTATGGTATTTGACACACATCATATTGTATTTGGGATTAAAACTGGCTTGTTTCATGTTCTTTTTCTCTAAAGGTGTACTGTCTATCACAAGCTCTTTTCCAATGTCTAAGCCTTGTTCTTTTCCGAGCCTGATAACCTCGTTGAGTATTGTGGTGAACAACTCTCCAACTCCCTTCTTTCCAAGCCTGTAATGTAGCCAATGATAGAGAGCCTTGTAGTCGGGAATATCCTTAAAGCCTAAGTTATCAGCCAATGTAGGATCAGTTAAAAGGTCATTGAAGATTTGAGTTAAGAATTTCTTATCTGACAATCGCCAGTAAATCATAGTTTTTAGCATTGGTATGGGGTCAAATCCAAATCGCCAATCCTCTGCATACATTTCATTTAAAACTGGCCTTAAAAACTCCAAATCCAAGTGTGGTAGAATATCCTGGATTCTCACAGGATTATCAACATCGGGGTTGATAAATCCCATATTCACAAAGTCTGGCTCACTATATATCGCATTTTCCAATACTTCTATTTCTGACATTGTCTTTCACCAGTACTCCGTATACCTTATACGTATATAAAGATGTCGGTATTTTACCCGATTTTTACCCAAAATATACCCAAAAATTACTTATAGAGGGTAGAATATACCCTATTAGGGATTACATGAAATTGGAGATTGAGAATGTAGAACAAGTCATAAATCGCCTTGTGAAAGATGGGAAAATCACAGGAATGACGGAATGGAATGATAGGACAGTAAAGATTTTGATTATGAAAAACAATGAGGACTAATTCATTCATCATGGAAGGTCTGATAAATCGACATTGTCTTTCACCAAGATTTTTGTCGTTGTTAGACCTTCCACTCTACCCTTTTAAATTTTCCAAATTTTTTGTGCATATTCGCCTAACGTTTCTTGCCTTATTTTAATGGTCTGTTCATTCCATTCATCTTTGTCTTTTAAATCCTCATTAATCTTCAATTCTGATTTTATATAATATTTTTCTCG
>CBDUXN010000175.1:0-7633 GCA_965371185.1 uncultured Thermoplasmata archaeon | reverse complement strand
GAGCTTCTTAATCCATCTTTCTGATAGATCCACTTCATTCTTAATCTCATCCAAGGTATGTGCCTTTTTCAATGCTTTCCAAACACGAATAGTGTTACTACGTAGTAAAATCTCTGGATCTACGCCATGACTTAATGCTTGAATATAGATCTCCCTCATTTTCTGAGGACGATAGCCATCTGCAACATCAAGAACCCATCTATTTCCTCTTCGAGTTTTTACAATCAACCCCTCTTTTTTTAGGTCTGAGACGGCGTGGTAAATCGAATGTTGTGAATAGGGTAATCTATGGATTAATTCTCTAATCCCTTGCGGTTTAATCGATACTACTGCAAATAAACTAGATTTCGCATTCATACTATTATGAACTAATGTTACTAAAAGTATTTAAAGTTTTTGTATCTTTTGTTCATTTTATATATTAATCCTCATGATATATCATTGAAAAATGACAAGAAAGGAACCTGGGGGGAATTCGAATCCACTGAAAAAAAATGAGACATCCTCCAGAATTTCTATGGAGCAGGCCCCCCCCACAACATTTGTTCCGATACACCCAACTAGAAAGAACAGTCATGAAAAGAAAAAACAATAAAAATTTCGCATAAACAACTTCAAAATGGCTTTATATGCCTTGGTTGATAAGAGAAATTATCGAATTGAAATTTGTATAAGTGATATAAGCCCCCTTACTGCGAAAAAATGTGTGCGATTCGGACAGATATTTCCAAATCTTCTTCAGAATGTTAGGGGATAATCTTTCATGTTAGCGGAAGTAATGAGGACAATAGATAACATTATGATGTCAAAAAGATGTTTTTATAATCGTACTAACAATTGGATGAACGTGCCAAAAATACTATTTATAATCCCCTCAATGTGATTACTGATGAACATTTCCAAAAAAACAGCGGACATGTCAATTCCGGTTCTACATGTCATATACATGTTCAAAGCAAGATTATATACTCTATGAGCAATAAATAAGTAAAATCTGAGGTTGGTGATAAGTATGATACTTAGGAAAAGAATAATATTGGCAACAATAATCGTGGGCATGGCCTTGTTTGTGAACCTGACTTTGGGCAATGTGGACAAGGAAAATTTAGTAGTTGATCAAAAGGAGTATGATAATGAACCCGACGAATTCTTGTACAAGAATTATGTTGTGATAAAAGGTGCGGATGGGAGACTTTTACTTATACCTGAAAGCCAAATGGATGATGTGGAAGTGGATTCTTTTAACGAACTTACCACCAAGTCAGAAGACACTCCTTTTGTCGAAACCGAGGACTTTGAGGAGGTCAATAAATTTTCTTCGTTAGATGGATTGAAGAGTTACCTGGAGAATCACACGGCAGAACAGACCTATTATGGGTCATATCATTGGGATTTTGGGCCTGTTTTTGTTAGAGGCACCGCAATCTCAACCGCTGATATGGATACGGAGGGCGTGTGGACTTCAGCTACATCATCCTCCCCGGACTTTTCAACCACGAATATTCAGGTTGTGGGTGTCGATGAAGGGGACATTGTGAAAACCGACGGTGAATTTGCATACATCCTCTCGAAAGACAGATGCAGTGTTTTTATAGTAGATGTCAATCCCCCAGAGGACGCAAATATTCTCTCGACCATAAACACGAGAGGTTCTATTCGAGAGATTTATGTGAGGGGCGACACCCTGGTTGTTTTGGGCCAGAGAACGGTGTATCAATTCGATCCCTCACCGGTTTCTAATGAGAGCCGGTATTACTCAGTTGATAATAAAGGTAACATTGTTCAGCTCGATGTGGGCAAGTTCTATTACCTCAATTACTTGTGCTATCAGGCAACCTTCATAGATATTTTCGATATAAGTGACAGGGAGGAACCAAGCTTATTGGACTCTCACCTCATCAGAGGCAACCCACTGCAGTCCAGGATGATCGGAGATCATTTGTATGTTATCACATCGCAGAATATATACAGCACTTTTCAGGAGTATGACCTACCTGTTCCAGCTTCCGAGATTTTCTATTTAAACAGTTCAGATAACACATCCTTAATCAATTACTACTTACAGCTCACGACAATACTGTCAATAGACATAACTGATCCTTCAACAATTGTGGATATGAGGGTTATACTCATGCACTCATCGAGCAATATCTTCGTATCGTTGAACAATATCTACATCACTTATTATGAGTATTATTATCAAAATAACAATGGTAAAACCTCCATCCATAGAATTTCTATTGACAACGGAGAGATAAGGTACAAAGCCTACGGAGAAATTGAGGGAACGCTTCTGAATCGTTATTCCATGGACGAACACAAGGATTATTTCAGGATAGCAGCCTCGATAGGGTGGTCTTCTTCACAAAGGGTATATGTTCTTGATATGGACCTGAATACTGTAGGCAGTTTGGAAGGCATTGCCCCGAACGAAAGGATGTACTCTGCCCGTTTCATGGGAGACAGGCTTTATCTCGTTACGTTCAGGAGGGTGGATCCCTTCTTTGTCATCGATCTATCAGATCCCGAGGATCCCGAACTTTTGGGAGAGCTGGTGATACCTGGCTGGTCAGATTATCTTCATCCATACGATGAGAACCATGTAATAGGGCTGGGGAAAGAAGCCACGGCAAACGGTTTGACACAGGGCGTCAAACTCTCTTTGTTCGATGTCACCGATGTTGAGAATCCAAAAGAGATATCAAAGTATGTAATAGGAGATAGCTATACAAGTACAATCGCATCCTACGATCCCCATGCCTTCCTGTTTAGCAGGGAGAAGAATCTGCTCGTGATTCCTGTCAGACTCAATTACACCACAACCTGTGCATATGTCTTTAATATCTCCTTGGAAGGTGGTTTCGAATTGAAGGGTACAGTCAGTCACCCCGACGATGATAATAACCAACTCGGGTATTATTGGTATTATTATGCTAATGGGATTTTAAGATCGTTTTACATCGAAGATACACTATACACATTATCGGACAGTTATTTACAAATGAACGATCTGCACGACCTCCATGAAATCAACATACTGGAGCTACCAAACGAACAACAAAGTACAACAAGCGGTCAAGTCATGTGCATCTACATCGAACCTTTCATGCCATAGATAAAGATGTGTAGGGTGAGGGACTTTAGCGCCCTTGGTCTGAAAAAATTCCCGCACAAAATCGGTGGAAAATCTCTTAAATTTGTTTTTATTTTTTAATAATATTCCCCACTAGTTTCAGTGTGTCATCGAAGGCGGTTTCAAAATCAGGAAGCGCTTTCACCTGGTGCCCCAGTGAGTTTTCCCACGCACCTTTGAAATCTTCTTTCCTGCCAACAATAGATTCCAGACCAGGCTTCACCATCTTTAATTTGCACTTCTCCCAAAACACTTTTTGGATTTCCTCCTTTTTCAGTCTACCTTTCATATACCAGATATCATAAATATCCCTTGGCCTTGTTCTCTCAAAGAGAGCCCGCAACTTCTCAGCAATGATCTCCTCCAACCGATAAACAAGGATATCAGCGTTGAATGCATCGGAATATGGATGTATGATTTTAATTTTTTCTAAACCCAGCAATATTTCCTCCATGTCGTGTCTAGTGATATCCAGTTTGATCCTTAAAGGGCTGCCAGCAGTCCGAAGGATTCTAAAATAAACTATCCCTTCAAAACCATTTACATTTTCCTTTAAGACAGCCTCCTCTGAGAAATCGATCCCGCTTTCTTTCTTTGAGTCCTCGATTGCTGCCGATATTGTATCTCTAACCTGACCCAAATCCGAATCCTCGAGCAAAGTGAAATCAAGGTCATCCGAAAACCTATAGCCTTGAATGTAGGCTTTCCTGATACCGGTCCCTCCCTTCAGAACCATATTAACACTAAGAATATTTATAGATCTCAGAAGCCAGTTCTGAGCATAGTCCCTCTCTATGGTGGACGCTGGGACACCGACAATCCTGGCTTGTGCTTTGATCTCAGTTGAGGTTATCATTCCAGCTTCTCCATTTCTTTTTTGCTCAAGTTCACAACCAATCTCCATTTTGATGATTTCGGGCCCCGATGGGGCATGGTCGGATCCAGATGTAGATAATTTCGTGTGTCGATTTTAGGAACTTTAATGTCTAAGGAAAATGTTTCGGAAAGATAACCTAGTCTCCTTTTGACTCCTGAATTTCCCATAAGATTCGAATATTTCGATAATCTATCTTTGTCGTATTCCCCGTTTTTTAATGCCTTTGCAGCTTCGATGATCCCCCCGCAGTACTCAGGCTTATCGAGACAATCTACAATCGTCTTTTCTATGTTTGTGATATTTATTTGACTGTCCTCGATCCATTCCTTCCGAATTCCAAAGAACTTCTCCTTTTTCAACCTCGTTATTATGTATTTTACGCCGAATATTGCGGTTTTTTGTTTTTTCTTTCTCGAAGTTGTTTGTATAAAGACCGTTGTGGGAATTTGTTCGGTCAGCCCGTAATAATTCAAGGCGCTCCAGTACCCAATGCAGTATGGATTTACCAGCAATGAACCGATCACAAATTCGTGCAGGGTGTACCTTCCTTTTTCGGCATCAAGAGGAATGATCAAATACTTACCCTTCTCGATCCGCTCGATCCATCCGCGCTTCTCCATTCTGAAGAGCATTTTCTTGAGAGATTCTCTATCCAGGTTTGTTACCTTTGCCGCATCATTGACGGTAAATGAACTTCCTTTACTTGCCAGGCTCCTGAGAACGTCAATATTTCTCATTCATAAACACCATAATTACCAATATTGTCCACTTTGGCGTATGTAATTGAGAATATATATGCTTATTCATTGAAAAATGTTGTGCCTCGTCCTTGGCATTTAAAACTTAATTAGTGGCGGGTGAAGGAGATAAGCACCCTTGGAAACTATATAATCGATATCAAATTGAGCTGATTGGTTTTAAAGCTCATCTAACAACTCCTTTCTGACATCATCTAATTGCTGATGGATTCTTTTTATATTATGCTCTAGACCTTTTGGTTGAGGTAAAAGCATCAACTTCATTTCTTCGCTTGATAAAATCTCAGTAGAGGGGAACCTCATGGATTCAATATTCTCTCTGTATCTTTCATATAAATCGAGCATGAATTTTGTCTTTTCCTTTATGGCCTCCTTGTATGTCGGGATCGAGAAGGCATTACTGTTTTCCATATAATATATGTCAAGTACATCTCGTAATTTATATGTTCTTCTTGTCATTGACGCCCTGCACTTTTCAATAAATATCTCTCTGGGATCGTAACAAGTGAGCGATAACGGCTTAGAGTACTCCTCCCATAGATCTTCGTATAAAAATTTTATCTCCTCGGATTCTATGCCCCCTACATAGCTTTTCAACTTCTTCATCTTAAATGGATAGAGCATGTGTTCCATGAAGTTGATCTCGATCTTTATTCTGCTTTGCATATTAAGTATTTCTGAATCATAGCCAATGAAGAATAGCACCATCCTACCCCCGCTGCTGATGTGGACTTCGTCCGTGTTTGTTTTATCCCCGCTGAAGATCATTCCGAGCCTGTCAGAGATCACCTTGAAGTCATCTGTGAGTTCGGTTATTTCTTTTGAGCATCTCTTAACAATTTCAGTCTTGGATTTTCCCTTCCATATCTCTTTATCTTTCCAGGTAAAGTCGATGTCTTCAGAGAACCTGTAGTAACCATTATAAGCTTTTATCAGGCATGTTCCTCCTTTGAATACAAGGGTGTCTCTAAGATCGTCTTCCTGTGAGATGTGGTGGAGTAACCTGTGTAAATGGTAGTCCTTCTCTATGATATCGGTTCTCTTTGGTTTTCCTAGTTCGTTCAGTTTTTCGAAGAAATCCTTCATATTCTCCTCCTACAACTTCGCTGAAATCTCTCAGAGAAGTGCTCAAGATACTTCATTAGCTTTTTTGCATCCAGAACCTCGATATATTCGTCTAGAGGAGAGAAAACATAGGTTGGATCTTTGTTCTTGCGATGTCTTTTGTTAATCATGTCGAGCACTGTTTTCTCTCTATCGGAATACCTCAATCCGTTCTTTTTTAGAATCCCGAACTTGAAATGCTTTTCACTCCATTTAAAGAACCGAAACTTCAAGGCTAGGATCTGGATGATCTTTGTGGTCCTGTAAGAATCTGTTATCACATAATTCACAGTGAAGTATTCGTGTGTCATGTTGTTGAGTTTTAGTGCTGTCTCAAGACCAAAGTACCAGTTTCTGACCCCTTTTATTTTAAGAGCCTTGGAAACCATCTCATAGACCGAGAGCTGGAAAAACCCTCTTTCTCTTTCCTCGGGGCTTCTGACATAGAAGATGCCTTTTAGAATTCTGTATATGTATCCATGCTTCTGGAGGTAATCGAGGCTTCCCCATTCATTTTTGCCCAGGTTGCGAGCCATCTCTCTGATCTCTGCAGATGTGACGATCCTGCGGCCATCTATCACCATTTTTTTCCATATCAAGGGAGTTCTTATTTGCGTCATAATCCTTCACTTTTTGACGGATTATGACATAAAACTATTTAAATCTTCGCATACGATAAAACCAAGTGTCGGGTTTAAGCGCAACTGAGATTATTTTAACATGAATTATTGCGCGAAACATGCAAATTAACTATATGGATCAAAATTTGCAGTCGTTAATTTCCATATGAAGGACATAAGCCCCCTTACTGCGAAAAAATGTGTGCGATTCGGCAAGATATTTCTTAACCTTCTTTTTCTTTTTTTTTAATAATTACCAATATAATGGAAATCTTAAATTAATCAGACTATTAAGAGCAAAAAGGTTTTTATTCTGAATTCCATAATGATATTTATCAATAGGAGCCTATTATGAAAGAAATAATGGATGATGAAGAATCTGGTATTGAAACTTTCAAATTTCCCTCTCAACTGGCAGAAATAGTTCAAAATAGATGGTTTCGAGCATACTCAGGACCGAAATATGAATACCCACCAATTCCTCCGCAAAAACTACTTCAAAACCTATTAGAAGTATGTTATTTTGCTAGTTTTGAGTCGGACGAAGGTAGGTCCTTACGCTTTTCTATTTGTTGTACTAGAGATATTAATAAAATCCGTTGTCATTGCTCTGATGACCTGGTAGAATCCTGGAAATTCGATAAAGCTCGGAAATTCACTATACGTGAAGTTCGGAAATTAGCAACAGCGAGTGATATAGATAGGTCTGCTATATGGGTAAAGTATAATCAAGAGAATCCTAAATGCCTTGAAATCAATGGATTAATAAATTGTGGCCCCTCATGGGCAGCTGCTCGACTTGGATCTACATATGCTTATCAATCTCCTCCATCTGCCCTTCTTGTGAGAGTCTATGGACCAGGGCATATTAAAATATATCAAGGAGGATACTTAATTGCCCATTTATCATCACGTAAAATTATAAAAAGTCAACCTTTCACTGAATTGGATCTGTATGGAATACATAATTTCTTTAGGGAAGGATTAAATGAAATAAGCCCTCATATTAATCCCCCAAAGATTGACCCTCCAAAAGAATCCGAAAACTTTGAATGGGTAGCGTATGTGAATACTTTATTACATTTGATTAACTTGACTTTGTCAGATTTATTTTTTTGACCCATTAACAACCAACATAGCA
>CBDUXN010000174.1:0-7643 GCA_965371185.1 uncultured Thermoplasmata archaeon | reverse complement strand
TTTATTTTTCTAAATCGGGCACACAGCCTTTGTTGATTAGCTCCTCGCCTTCAAGTGACGACCTCGTCCTGAACATTCGTTTTCGTCTCACACACTTCGATACACTCACATGGAATTGCTCCCTTATCTTCTTTATGGTTGCGGGAGCAACTTTTTTGCTTAACGGAGCCACCTCCTACAAAAAAGCGAGGCATCAGTCTCCACCCCTCTAGCCTTTCGCTCCTCCGCTGGACCTGGTTATGTTGGTGAGCCCCTACCTGCTCGGAGCGGGCGACTCACTCTCGCTATAAATCGGCAGGGAAATTCATTAATATGTTGTTCCGAACATTAGAGCGTATGCAATTCGCCGAGATTTGTCCTCAGATATAAGTAAATACCAATTTTTCATCTGATCAACATAAACCCCATTACTACTTTCTACTGACATTTCATAAAGATCATTGTTAAATGAACAAAATGTCCCAGCATATTGATCTATCATTTTTTTTCGACCTAAAACAAAAGTTGTTCCTATTTCACCTACTTTTATCCAAGGTTTATTTAATTCAAACTCATCGTTTCTTATAAATTCACGTTTTAGATCATTTAATTCATTTTCATGATGAGGACAAACTGGTAGAACAGAGGGTTTTAATGATTTTCTTTTATCTACCTTACCACTAAAAACATGTTGTTTATGTGTACCTACTTTATTGCATCCTGGAACACAACATTTCTTTTTCATATTTCCCTTCCCTGCCTTTTTTATGAATCGTTCGTCGCCTTAAGCCCCATCCCTAAAACCATTATTCTCTTTCAGAGATAAAGGTTTTGCCACTACCCTCCTTCGCTTTTTGTTTATTGCTAACAACCGCTCACGATTGCTCGGCCCTCAGCCTCGCAACATCTCCGCTCGCCCCGTCGGCTCGCTCCGATGGGGAGCTTCCACGAGATGCTGGCGTCGATTGCAAAACAATCTCGCATCTGGCGAGGTGCGCTGGCTCTCTAGCTATGATCCTATAATGACGGAATCACCAGCTCACCTGCTCCCTCGCAAGTGACGACCTCGTCCTGAACATTCGCTCACGAAGCTACACTTCGACACGCTCACATGGAATTGCTCCCTTATCGTTTTTATGGTTGCGGTCACAACTCCTCGGCTTAACGCACCCTCGTGCTACCTCGGAGCGAGGCATCAGTCTCCGCCCCTCTAGCCTTTCGCTCCTGTGCTGGACCTGGTACTATCAGTGAGCCCCTACCTGCTCGGAGCGGTCGGCAACAACCCATCTGTTAACATCAGACCGTGTGTTCAGTCATTTTATTGCCCTTATTGCCATTATGCCTCTACGTAGTCGACTACCCAGGCCTCCATATAAAGCTCCCAATCGTTCCCCGGATCGTCTTCTCTTAAAATTCCATCAGGTCTTATTAAAGGATAACTGCCGCAATCAGAAATAGTGATGGTGATTTCGCATATGTTGTCGAGTGGCTTGAAGTCCTCCCTTATTATATCCATGCTCATCGTTCCGGATTCCACGTCTATTTCGATTTTACTTAGGTCTATATTTTCTGTGCCTAAGAGGAGCGTTATCATGCCCTCATCAGTTGTGAAGCTCTCTGTTTCATTGCCAGATTTTATGTCCAGAGTGAATGTGTCATAGTAATCGTCGGAATCATCTCCCGCGTGGTCATCGGTCCATATTAGTCTAACTCCGTATATTACCACTTGATGTGGTTCTGGTATTTGGAACAGATATGTTACGGTGGATTCTCCCTCTACCCCAGGGTTGGAGCAGAAACCAGTGGTCTGCTCGGTTATAAGAGTAACAACCCTTTCTTTTTTTGATGCTTGGTCTCCTTGGTCAAAGCATCCGCTAATGAACAAAGTGAATACAACCAGAATTGCGAGTGCTGCATTTTCTCTCGTCATCCTAAACTCCTTCATTGCCGCTTTTAATAGAGCACTAATATTTAATATATGGCGGTCTTTATTAATTCACACACATGGTCTTCGCTATATTGGGTTGTTGCCTCCTTAAGCCCCATCCCTAAAACCATTATCTCTCTACGAGGATAAAGGTTTTGCCACTCCTTTCTGCGCTCTGTTGATTATTGCTAACAACCGCTAAGAATTGCTCGACCGTAGGCCTCGCAACCCTCGTTCGCCTAATATAATTTGTGCGCTCACTCAGGAGGAGCTTCCACGGAGGCCTGCGTCCTATGTACTATACCTTCTTCCTCCCCACGCCTGTCTTGTGCCTGCGGTGAAGCCGTCCCCCTTCGTCCTCGGCACGCTTTTTATTAGGAGGGGATTGCCTTTTCTTAATATGTTAAAATTATATTTCTTCGATTGCAATAAAAATGCAGCACATTAATATTTTATATGCTTCTTGCTATTAGGTTTATCAACTAATAATCTAAAGAATAAAAATGGGGAGGATTTTAATGAGTGATAAGAAACAGAAAAAGAAATTAACCACTGCTTTTGGAATACCCGTTGGTGATGACCAGAACAGCCTAACTGCTGGAAAACGAGGCCCTGTTCTGATGCAGGATGTTCATCTCCTGGAAAAGTTGGGCCACTTTGATCGTGAGCGCATCCCTGAACGTGTGGTTCACGCAAAGGGGGCTGGTGCAGGTGGATACTTTGAAGTCACTGCGGATGTAACCAAGTACACAAAGGCAAAATTCCTTTCTGAAGTTGGTAAGCGAACCGAGGTATTTGCCCGCTTCTCCACTGTGGGCGGAGAAAAGGGATCAGCTGATGCCGAACGTGATCCACGAGGATTTGCAGTGAAGTTCTATACCGAAGAAGGAAACTACGATTTTGTCGGAAACAATACACCAGTTTTCTTTATACGTGATCCTTTAAAATTCCCAGACTTCATACACACGCAGAAGCGCAACCCAGCAACCAATTGTAAGGATCCAGATATGTTCTGGGATTTCCTTTCCTTGACGCCTGAATCAATTCACCAAGTAACCATTCTCTTTTCTGATCGTGGCATTCCAGCTACATATCGAAACATGAACGGCTATAGCAGTCACACTTTTAAGTGGTACAACGAGAAAGACGAATATTTTTGGGTGCAGTATCATCTTAAGACCGATCAGGGAATTAAAAATCTTACCCGACAGGAAGCAGAGATTATGCGCAGCAAGGACCCAGACCATGCTACAAGGGATCTCTATGAGGCCATCGAGCGGGGAGATCACCCATCGTGGACCCTCCAGATGCAGATAATGAAACCTGAGGAAGCTAAAGATTACCGTTTTGATATTTTTGATATCACAAAAGTCTGGCCCCATGCTGACTATCCACCGATTGAGGTGGGCAAGCTAGTTTTGAACCGCAACCCTGAAAATTACTTTGCTGAGGTTGAGCAGGCTGCATTCTGCCCAGGAAACCTGGTGCCAGGCATTGCTGCCTCACCGGATAAGATGTTGCAGGCTCGTCTTTTTTCATATCACGATACCCATATCCATAGACTGGGGCCGAACTACCACTTGATCCCGGTAAATGCCCCTAAAAATGCACCTGAGATGAGCTATCAACGCGATGGGTTTATGCGTACCGATTCTGGTGGAGGTAAAGGCCCAAATTTCTGGCCTAACAGTTTCGGGGGCCCAGAACCGGACATTTCTGCAAAAGAGCCTCCTTTCGAAATCTCTGGAGAAGCAGACCGTTATCCTTATACACATCCCAATGACGATTTTGTTCAGCCTGGGAATTTGTATCGTGATGTGATGACAGATCAGGATCGCGAGAACCTGATAGGTAATATCGTTGATCATCTCGGCGGGGCACAAAAGCGCATACAGCTTCGCCAGACAGCCCTATTTTTCAAGGCAGACCCTGAATATGGCCGTCGAGTGGCTGAAGGACTCAAATTGGATATAAAAGAAATCGAGAAATTGGCCAATATGGCACATGAAGACCGAGTGAAAACAACATCATAATTAGATACTTCTTTTCATTACTTCAAAGTTCGAATAGAAAGAATATGTATAGTAACGGCTATAGCTATCAAAATCAAAATAACCTTGATAAAAATAATGGTAACTACAAAAACAGCTGAAACGATTATTGTGATCCACAAGAAAAAAATAGACAATATCTTTACTTTTAATGGAACACCTTTTCCCTCTCGATAATTTCTAATGTAATTCCCAAACCATTTATTGTTTAAAAGCCAGTTATAGAATCTTTTTGAACTTCTAGCGTAACATGCAGTAGCTAGTAAGAGAAATGGAGTAGTAGGTAAAATGGGCACAAATATCCCAATAATTCCGAGCCCAAGAAAAAAGGTTCCCGCTAAAATCAATGTCCCCCTAACCAACCTATTATGAACTATGTTTTTCTCACTGGAAGCATCATCACGTTTCCCTCTATCGTTCTTTCTCATGATAACATCACTACTCGATCTCGCCTAATTACTCATATCCGCGATAAGTTATGCATATGATTCCTTAAAATATTAGTGGCGATCCCCTCCTTTTTTTATTCTTCTCCTTGGGATGATTTCAATGATTCTTTAGCGATGTATTTAAGTCCTTCAACTCCAATGATGGCATTGGATGTCTAAAAGAAATTATAAAAAAAGGAGAAATCCTCACTGGCCATCATTTGCAAGGGAGCTTAAAAGGCATGCAAACAAGATAGCAGAGGAGGGGAAAAAAGATTTTGTGCCTTTAATAAAAAAAACTGAAGCGATGGAAGAACCATACTATAAGGCCCAGGCCCTTGCCTGGATTGCGCGAAGAATGGGTAACGCAGGCACTGACTCCTCTTCGGTGTTCAGGGAATCCATAAAAGTTGCTGGGTTGGTGGAGCAGGAATGGAGGCGCGCTGAGATTTTGAATCTCATTATAGAAGAGATGTCAAAGGCAGGAGAAAGAGAGATAACCAGCTTAATTGATACCATTGTAGGTTTTTCTGATCCAATTCAAAGAGAGAAGGTCCTATCGACTCTAAAGAGAAGGATGAACCTATCCAACGGTGACTTTACAATAATTACCAACAAATTGAAAAACGAAGGCAGATTTTTTAAAAAAAAATCACCAGTGTTTAATAGTCCTCCTTCAAAGGGCTCTACTGAAATGAAGAGCAATATCACCCTTGGGCTCTTTAACACTTACAGCGGGAGCACGATGAAGGATGCGCACATAAGGGTGGTTGCAAGGGCAGCGCCCTTATGCTATGCATTCAATCTAAATCTCTGCCTCTTTGAATTCCCGGTTAAGGACGCCGCCAGCTTAACATCCATGGTTGAAAAGGGGACTCAAATAGGAGATGGCCAGGGATATATTGAAATGCTTTTTGAAGAAGGCCGGCTGTTTGTTTTGGATTCGCCTAAAAATCCGGTTCATCCAAAACTGGGCATGATTGTGGCAGTGACCTCAAATCCTGACCACGAAAAGAGAACAGAACTCAAAGCTCTGTTTGGGAAAAGGCCTTTTTGTGCTGTCATGGGGCTTGGAAGCTCAGGACTTCCAAAAAATATTCTGAAGCTCTCAAAGTACCATCTTGAACTCACCGGGCGAAATATAACCCTTGAAACCTGCACTGCAATGGGTATCCTTGCAAGTAAGCTGGATCTAAGCGGTATAGAATAAAGTCTTTTCTCAAAGTCCAATTGCCTAATGATTAAAAATAAATTATATGAACAAACTTCTCCCTTTCTTCTGCTTAAATACGGCCTTTGGCCTGGAAATGGCGTTGGGTTATCACCGACATGCCATTTCAAGTGATGACCTCGTCCTAAACATTCGCTTCGTCACACATAAATGTTGTCGCTCACATAGAATTGCTCCCTTATCGTCTTTTCTATTTTGCGGTCGCAACCCTTCGGCTTAACGGCTCCTCAGCCTACCTCCGGGCGAGGCATCTCCTCCGCCCCTCTAGCCGTTCGCTCCTGCGCTGGACCCTACACTATCGGTACTCCCCTACCTGCTCGGAGCGGGAGGCGAGGCTCTGTAAAATATCGGGAGACAACTTTGTTATCCGCATACTATCTAACTATTGTGATATGAAGAGGAAGTTTTCAAACCGAACAAATAGAACTTATGCTTTAGCCTTCTGAACACTGTTCAAATCCTTGCATAATACCTATCTAGCCATAAACGGTCAGCTCTTATCAACCTCCTTCGAAGCATCCCTATCAGGGCTATGTTTTATCGGGCAATCTGTAAAATCGCAACGAGGTAATTCTATTCCAATGTTAGTCCCTTTAGGTATCCTTCCTGGGCGTTTACACAAATATACTATGCCCTTTTCCCATTGATATTCCCATCTGTATTTGCAATTTTCATTTGGTATTTGCCAATCCATAGCCATCATCTCCTAAGTTATTCTAGCACCATATTTTTCACAAATTATTACACACTTTTTTATATACTTAGCACAATAATCACTGGATAGTATAGCTTTGTTTTTTCCTCCATTTATCTAATCAGTTCTTCACGTATTCGTGTCTCCCTTTACTTATCACGCCTCGTCTCCTTAAGTCACGTACTACAATATTGCTATATATAACTTATATTAACTGTACATACCCCGCCTTTAATAACCAGGCCTGTTTAAAGGGATGAGGTGAACCCCTGTTAGTAGACAGGTAGTTAAGCAATAGTATTTAAACTCGATTAGGGGAGCTGAATAAATCTATTAATTCACTTCAAAGACATTAAAATTTTGTTCGGTGTGGACAATCCCCTGACCACTTGCCAATTACGCTGAGAGGGTTCCCTTCGTTCATATATAATCTTATCATAAGTATATACCTCTATTTTGGGACTGGAAGATATTGATAAATTGGACTTCAACTAATTTCATATATAATTGTAAAAAAAGTTCAGTCTAAAATGTGCATAACCATTGTTGTCCAACGCCATCGAGGTAAACCCACCGACAAAACCTGCGCTGTCTGCAAACTCAATACTCCAAGCATCTGCTCTTGCTTCCTCGCTCAACGAACTTATACCACCTAAAACCCCTCCAATAACCATCAAACAATCCCAATTGAAATCAGCCTGTTACTCATGCTGACCCTTCTTTTATCTTTAATCACGATCATTCCATAATATATTCTGCATATGTTGCCATAAAATTGATTTTGGTTGCCTATTTCAAGGCATCTGCTTTTCTAGCCACCCTCTTCGACACAAAATAGCCAACCGCATAAAGGATCATCATGGGAATGGCAACCATCATCTGAGTTATACCGCTACCGTCCGGTGTTATCAAACCCCCAAAGAGAACGGACCCTAGGATCGCCCATCGCCAGTTGTTCTTCCAGAACGCAGGCTCAACAACACCCAATTTCGTTATCCCTGCCATGATTATAGGCAGTTCAAAAACCACGCCAAATGCTAATGTAAACAGCAGTACGAACGTGATCAGATCATCAACCGTGATCAAAGGTTGTCCTCCTATCGCGAATATTACACCTATCAGAAAATGGATGGTGAAGGGCAGTATGATGACGTAGGCGAACAGGCATCCCATTATGAAAAGAATAACTGCAGGGACAACCATCCTCATCATCAACCTTTTTTCATTGGGGTAAAGTCCGGGGGCAAGAAAGGCCCATATCTGATACACGATCATTGGCATGGCGACGATCAGGGCCAGGGACAAGCTGGCCGACAAAAGCATGTTCAACGGT
>CBDUXN010000173.1:0-7667 GCA_965371185.1 uncultured Thermoplasmata archaeon | reverse complement strand
CAGGATTATTAAAGAGCACTTGAATATTGGAAAGAACGAAAGTTTGCTGGATATAGGATGCGGCACAGGACTTTCAACACAGATTTTCACATGTAGGGTAACGGGCATAGAGCCCTCGATAGAAATGCTTGAGGAGGCGAAAAGGAACGTCATGAATGCGGATTTCGTGCAGGGTAAAGCGGAACGATTGCCCTTCAAGGAAAAGGGGTTCGATGTCGTCTTATGCGTCACCGCGATTCATAATTTCGAAAATCCTCAAGAGGCATTGGAGGAGATGAAACGGGTCTGCAAAGGAAGAGGCGCCATAACGATCATGAAAAAGGCGAAGAAGGCCCGAGAATTGAAAGACCTTGTTCATGAGAAGTTCAGCGTGGATAAAGTGGTTGAGGAGGATAAGGACAAGGTACTTTTTTTCATATTAAGTTCGCAATCTAACGAGCCATGATTCGAGCCGAAATATCGGGGGAAATATCGGCAAATAACCCGAAAAATGCCACAGTAAACTAAATAAATAGGTAATTCATTAGGGGGTAGGAATAATTCAAATATGGAGGATTGGAAATGGCTGAAAAACCCCATATGAATCTCGTGTTCATAGGACATGTAGATCACGGTAAATCAACATTAGTGGGAAGAATGCTGTTGGACACAGGTACCATCGAGAAGCACGTAATCGATAAGTTCAGAGAGGAAGCAGAAGCGAAAGGCAAAGGCAGTTTCGAATTCGCCTGGGTCATGGATGCTTTAAAGGAGGAGAGAGAGCGAGGATTGACCATTGATGTGGCGCATAAGAGGTTCGATAGTGATAAGTTCTATTTCACGATAATCGATGCACCCGGACACCGAGACTTCGTTAAGAACATGATAACTGGCACAAGCCAGGCAGACGCAGCAGTGTTGGTAGTTGCCGCGCCGGAGGGCGTGATGGCGCAAACAAAGGAGCATGTGTTCCTGGCCAGAACGCTGGGTGTTGGACAGCTCATAGTGGCCATCAACAAGATGGACGCAACAAAGCCAGAGTACGATGAGGGCAGGTACAATGAGGTCAAGGAAGAGGTCACGAACTTGCTGAAGACAGTGGGCTACAAGATGGACAAGGTACAGTTTCTGCCAGTAAGTGCGTTCAAAGGTGACAACGCCGTAAAAAATACCGATAATCTTGGCTGGTTCAAAGGCCCAACGATCCTGTCGGCCTTGGACAACTTCACCTTACCCGAAAAACCCAGCGGTAAACCGCTTCGCCTGCCTGTCCAGGATGTTTACACGATCACAGGCGTGGGCACGGTACCGGTGGGAAGGGTTGAGACAGGCATACTAAAACCCGATACGAAGATCATATTCATGCCTTCAAACAAGGAAGGAGAGGTAAAGACCATCGAGATGCATCATGAGCAGATAGCCCAGGCAGAGCCCGGAGATAACGTTGGATTCAACGTTAGAGGCGTGGCAAAGAACGATATCAGGAGGGGCGATGTTGCAGGTCCTGTGGATAACCCACCGACAGTGGTGAAATCCTTTACAGCCCAGATCATGGTGCTGAACCATCCAAGTGTTATCACGGCAGGCTACACCCCTGTGTTCCACTGTCACACATCTCAGGTTGCTTGCACGATCGAGGAAATCCAGAAGAAACTGGATCCAAAGACAGGCGAGGTCAAGGAAGAGAACCCTGATTACATTAAAACCGGTGATGCGGCCGTCGTCAAGGTCAGGCCAACGAGACCAATGGTCATCGAGACGGCAAAAGACTTCCCGCAGTTGGGCAGATTCGCCATCCGAGATATGGGGCAAACAGTTGCAGCGGGAATGTGCATAGAAGTCGAGAAGAAATGATTTTTTGAATGAGGAATGAGAGAGATGGCACAGAAGGCAAGGATTTCCCTGACAGGAACGAACCCCAAGAAGGTGGACAGCGTTTGCGATCAAATCAAGGCCATTTCTCAGAGGGTAGGTGTTGGGATGCGCGGTCCGATCCCTCTGCCCACCAAAAAACTCGTTGTGCCCATAAGAAAGAGCCCGGATGGAGAGGGCACAGAGACATGGGAACGATGGGCCATGCATGTCCATAAAAGGCTCATTGATCTGGACGCCGATGAGAGGGCATTGAGGCAGTTGATGCGCATCGAAGTCCCTGATGGGGTGAACATAGAGATCGTTTTGAGGGGATAATACCATCGTAACGCGTAGCCTTGGGCGTCTCTGATTGTCTTTGGGAAGAAAATGATCGAGACGTAAACCGCAACCTTGCCGGCTTATCACTTATTGGGAGTTGCACTAACTAATGAAGCTCCCAACCACAGCAAGCTGCGGGGTATTCAGATAAAGATAAACCATCTAGATTTGCCCTAATATGATTTTTCTTCTTCTTTCTACGATCTTGAAAAATCTTGGTTCGAATATTCTCATTGCAAAGTGGACATGTTACCCACTAATCCAATCCCAACGCTTTTCTGGCGAAGCGTGAGGCGATTTGTCCACCTACAATACCAATAGCGAGACCAATAACAGTTCCAACAATCCGGTTCAACATGAAACCTGCTACAGCACCTATTATCGGCAATCCCCAATCAAGCAATCCCTTGATCCAGCGTGCACGAGGATTATCCTTCTGATACCGACGATAGAGCATTTGCACTTGCTTTTCGGCTCTTCTATATTCGAGTGTTGGATTCCACCCATCAGGTACGTTTCTCCTGTTACCGTCATAAACCCTATCGATTTCTAGCTTTGCCGCATGAAACAACCCGATACCTTCTTCAATTCTGTCGTGATACTAATATGGGATGAAGCCAGCTGCTCTTATAACAACTTTAACAGGATCATCGCCGAGCTCTTTATCAATCTCTGTTTCAACGAAATGCTCTGGGCCAGCGACTTCCTCGAGTAAGAGTACTCGTTGAGGAGTTCCTTTCTCTTTTCTTTCATCGAATATTCCGACCCGTACTCCAGGGGGAACACCACCGATGAAGATTTTCAACCCTTTTAAGGGTTTCCTCATGTTTCTCTACCGTCCTGACTATTATTGATCGAGTAGATGTCCAATCTTCAACAGGTTCTTCGCGCCAAATTTCGTATAACGGCTGAACGTATTCGAAGTCCAGCCGTAAGGCTGGATTTGGGCGAAATGCCGAAGACGTGAAGCCAGATAAGCTCTGTTAGGTGACCGTTTTAGCATCCTATCCTCCCAGTTTAGAGTTAAATATTATCCTTCGTTCTATCAATTTTTTTCTGTCATCAGAATTGTCCAAACATCCTTCTCGATAGAAGTATTTTATTGCTTCACGGGCATAGCATCTTATTGGTTTAATAACATCCTCCCATGTTCTATTTCTAAGATATTTATCTATTTTCTTCTGATTTCCATGAACAATTGCTGAACGAAGGCTATATGCCTCCTTAAGGTTATCGAATATTCGTCTTCTTTTCTTTGAGGATTTATCGATACCAAGAATAAGAGTACCCCTTATCCGAAATTTGTAAGAAATCTCACCTTCTCCAGAATCAGGCACGAAAAGGTATTCTAAGGACTCAACATAATCTACAAAACGGTCAGTAGAATACGCCCTATAATCTGCCAAATTAAACCGAGAGACAGCAAAGTTGATAGGATTTATTTCGATGTATCCCTCCCAGAATTTGCAAAACTCAGGTTCCTCATTTTTACTGAGATGGTATAAAGGGACTCCACGATCTTGATCTATCCAATGGGTATAATGAGGAAGATAATCGATTTTAGTTCCAATGACCACAATTTTAGATAAAACCAGACTATCCTTAAACAATTTAAAAACCGTTAAGACTCGATCTAACGTGCGCCTAGGAATTTCCCCCTCACGGGAATCCATCTCAAGAATGTATTTACACTGAGGAACTTGGATCGGAATTGAAACCTCAGTGGTAGAAATAATTCTTGGACCTCCTAGATTTAGAACATATGACCTATCGCGGTCAAAATTGTCCAATGGGATTGTTAATTTTTGAATATTCATGTTTTTTACCTCAAGCTAGTGCTGGGATGTCACCTAATTCGTTCATATCTGATATAAATGTCACATATCCTTCCGTTTTGGCGTTAAATTCGACGTTATTGTTGGATATATATACTTTCGGTTGAAATTCTAAACAGAACCTGTAATATATAAGGCTAACCCTCTTATATATAGGTTATCAGGTTAGATAAGTGAGATTACCTATCGCATTTTTTCGTAGTAAGAAATCAGAAGTTAATTAAAATCAACCGTTGTGGTGCATAATTCCTAATAATGCAGCCGCCTCTTAACACATAATCCGTAGCCGAAAGGCATTTTTCACAATGTACGCATTTTGAATTATCAACATAAATAGATTCATTATCGATATGCAATGCATCGTACTTACATAGGGATAAACAAGCACCGCAGCCTACACAATTTATCGCTTTTTCGATCAGAATATTAAGCTTTACTTTATTAATTCCATCAACTGTGATGCGCAATTTTTTACCAACTGGGAAAAAATCATCTGTTAGGACAGGCAATAATTTTGTTATTCTCCTTATATACTTCTCCTGTTCTGCATTAAAAATCATTGTTGTCTCGCCGTTATTATTACCTTGGCAGGGGATATTTGCCCCAATTTGTATTTTCCTAACAGGAGAGATCCAAGCAGTCCACCCTCTCTCATTAATAAATTTATTTGTATCTCTTATCTTCAATTCGTCAGCCCATAGTTGGAGTTCATTTTTAAATTGCTTAACCATATCTGGAAACAACTCTTCAATTCTTTTCCATTCTTGTTTTGTTCTATATGGGCAACACCAACATCCAATCCTTTTGAAATGATCATATAAAGGGTTATAAGGGAGATTGTATGCTAAAATGTAATCCCATACATCCTGTGAGGTCCAATCTAATATCGGGTTTATCTGCTTGACAGGTACCAATGGGTTATCATCTATAAACTCATAATCGCTCCTTCTTTTTGATTCATTCCTCCTTAATCCGGTTATAAACCCATAAAGATTATTTTCAACAGCATATTTAGTCAAAGGTGCAAATTTGAAAACATCACAACACCACCGAGCCCTCCGAGAGGGGATCCCAACATTCTTTATCATTTGAAAAAAGGTTGTTGGGGATGAAACGGTTTTCAGATCTATATTATAAAACTCGCGAATTAAACCTATATATCTTAATGTCTCTTCAAATTCAATCGATGTGTCACAAAATACAGCTTTTTTAATCCCAACTCTCATAGCGAGATCGAGGACTACCAAGCTATCTTTGCCACCAGAAAAACTCACTGCTATATTTTTGTTGCATAATTCCGAGAGTTGAGCGATTGCTTTGCTTTCTTTCTCCGACATTCATGAGGTAATATACATAGGAATTAATATATTTATCCTTGTGTCAAGGATTTAAATATAGTTCCGATCTTCCCTCTCTCTCACCCTCCATCTTTCCCTCATCCTTTGGCAATACTGAGTTATTGCATCTTTGAGTGTCATTTCATCTTGATCGGTTATATCAGATATAATTTTTGTCTGGCCATCTATAAAACCACTCATAACCCACTTTACATGCCTCTGTTGCCTGTAACTCAACTCTTTACAAGCTATTTCAAATACATAGCTCGGAATTACTTGCTCGAGATCCTCTCCACTTCTTATCATGTTTTCAGATAAGATATGAAAGATGGCTAAGGCTCTCCTGGGAATAAAAGCACCATCTTTTATTAAAGAATTGGTCAAAGCAACTGTCAAAATGCCATGAAGTTCAAGAAACTTGGATTGAACTTGTGGTGTATCCATCTGGTAACCTTCCCACCTAACTTGCCTTAATTTCTTTACAAGTGATCCGGGGTAGATTTTATCGCCCTGTCTTTCAATAATCAAAGCTTCTTCTAAAATAGTTAAAATTTTATCTCTTGGCAATCCGCTTTGATTGATCTCTTTTATATCATCAGCATTTACCTCATCAAGTCCTTCTAATGTAAACAACCATGTGACCTCTACGGCTGTGTTTAAATAGCCCTTTGTCCTGGGATATTCTCTAAACACCCAACCTAACTCCCCTACAGCTTTTACTAACCAGTTAGGAGGGGGAGTCTCATGAATGTAGATTTGTAAAATTTCCCCTACTTGAAAGATCGATAACTCACATCTTTCACAGAGAGCCTTACTTGTGGGGATTTGCTTACCACAAATTTGACAATCAGTCACTTTCCTCCCTCATGCAGCTATCAGTTTGGGTGTTTTTACGCCTTTATCTAATTTAGTTATTACAACACACCAATCCTTGTCCTTTGCTTTTTGTTTCAAAAATTTTAATATTATTTTTCGACGGTCTTCATCAAAATCTTCCATAATATCGTCGACAATAAAGAAGGGGATGTCAGGAATATAAGTCTCTTTCAGAGCAATTTGAAGAATCAAGGCTATGGACAACATCTCAGAGGTGGCAAGCGTTTTTACGTCCTGGGAAACATATTCTTTCGTTTTCGGATTTAATCTTTCAATATATAATTTGTACTTGTTGTTTAACATAATCGTTCTAAATTCCTTGAAATCTAGGCTGTTCATCATTTCCTTAATGTTTTGGTTAAACTGACTAGCTGCCATTTGCTTTTGCTCCTCAGCCCTTTTGTCAACGTATTCTATAAGTTCCTTAAGATTATCAATCCATTTGGTTAAAATTTTTAATGCAATCTGGGGTTCAACAATATTATTAGTAATCTCAACATTTGTATCAGACAATTTCTGACTTACAACACCTAAATCTTTTGATATGTCATCTCTTCGTTTATCAAGCTTCTCTAATAGTTCCTTGATGTCACCCTTTGGTCCCACTTTTTCATCCAATTTTTCCTTTTGCTTGTCTAAATCATTGACTTCTTTTTGTGCTTTTTCAATTTTGTCTCGATGACTCGTAACCGTTGCTTTTATCTGCTCGTATTCATTAATTAAATTATTTTCCTTATCTAGTAATTCGTACTCTCTCTCCTTTAATTCTTTAAGTTTTTCTACAGCTCTTTCTAACTCTTTGGAAAGATTTTGTTTTTCTTTATTCAATTCGACAATTTCTCCATTAAGGTTGTCTTTTTCTTTTCTTAGCCCTTCTACTCTTTTCACAATATTCTTATAGGTTATTACACCGTCTTCGCAAAGTGGACATTTGGTGTCTTCCTTTTTATTTCTCAAGCTTGCTTGGGCAGTTACAAGTAAGTTCAATAATCCATCTTTAGAATTTCTTTCGTTGACAAGTATTTCAACTTTCTCTTCGATCTCTCTTTCTCTTCCTTCTTTATCATGTTTTTTCTTCTTTAAATCAATTTTTTTCTTTTCTTCTTCAATCTTATTTTTTTCTTTATTTATCTTAGCAAGTTCCTTATCCCAACCTTCTAATTCTATTTCCCCTTCTTTCTTTTTTTGCATCAAATCACGAATGTATTCGTGTTTATTTTCAATTTTATTAACTAATTTTTCTCTTTTTTCTATATACTGTTCTATGTTTTTATCATCGAATTTTGTTGCCTGGAAATCTTTCTCTAACTCTTCTTTTTTATCGAGGAGTTTTTGCTGCTCTCTTTCCAATTTCTCACTATCTCTTACTTTTCTATTTACAACTATAATGTGGTTAGAAAATTCATCTCTTTTACCAGAAATCGTTCTATCCGCAAAAAAGCGAGCG
>CBDUXN010000172.1:0-7728 GCA_965371185.1 uncultured Thermoplasmata archaeon | reverse complement strand
CGTTATCCCTACCACTGCCTTAATGGCAGTGGAATTCTCCCTTCGGGTTTAAATAGTCTAATCAAAACATTCTTTATAATTCATTTTAAGTGTTTCTTCGTCAAATTCACCATAAATAATTTTTGCTAAATTAGTACTGGCATGAGGGCATACAACATGTCCTAAGTTTGGCTCTATTAGTAATTCGTTTTTTAATGCTTTTTTTATTGGTGTACATAATAAGAATTTTTTACAAACACCTTCTACATCCCCCTTCACTTGAATAAATGATTGACATATGTGTGCATGAACGAAAGGACGATGCCTATCTACACCCCCCACAACTTGAGCAGATAATTGTTTTTCTTCGTGTTTCTTTACCACATGTTATACATTTCATTAATCATGGATAGTGTTTATTTGACATAAACCTATCGTTAGTAAGTCCCCCATGCAACAGTAGGGTTCACGTCCCCAATATGCAACAGAACCCTCATTTAAAAGGTTTATATACTACCAAAATACAGGATTCTTAATTAAGACCCCTTAGCCCCTGGTTGTAAAAAATCAGTAAAGTTTATATAGAGCCTCTAATCAATTAAAAACACCCTGTACATGACGCCATCGTCATAGAAAGATATTTATACGACTATTTGCCTTTGTTACCCCCCTTACAAGAAACCAGAGGTGAGAAAATGGCAGAAGACAATACAGTATTCATTGGAAAGAAACCGACCATGAACTATGTTCTGGCAGTGGTGACGCAGTTCAACAGCGGCAATAACGAGGTTATCATCAAGGCCAGAGGAAGAGCCATCAGTAGGGCAGTGGATGTTGCTGAGATTTGCAGGCACAGGTTCGTGCAGGGCACGGTGATAAAGGACATAAAAATCGACACCGAAGAGATGCAGCGGGAGGAAGGAACTACGGCTAACGTGTCCTCCATAGAGATCATTCTCAGTAAGACGTGAAAGGGAATTTTTTCTGAGCCCTAACCCTATTTATTTTAGGGCCTAAAATTTCAATTTGTATTAGAGAGCAGCTTACGTTTTTTTCGTCATCTTTTTAAACCCAAAAGGCCTTTCAGAGCAGAAGAAAATGGATTATGAAGAGGCCATCGAATACCTTTACAACCTGAAAATTTATGGGATGAGCCTGGGGCTGGAGAGGATAGAGCAGCTTTTAAGGGTTTTAGGCTCGCCTCATAGGAATATTAAAGCCATCCACGTCGCAGGGACGAACGGAAAAGGCTCGGTATGTGCAATGCTCTCCTCGATCCTGCACTCTGCCGGCAGTAAGGTTGGTTTGTTCACCTCGCCGCATCTCCTATCGTTCGAAGAGCGCATTAGGGTGAATGGATTGCCTGTTCCCAGGGATAAGTTATGCTCGCTGGTGGAGAAAATCAAACCCATAGCGGAGGAGATGGTTGAAGGCGGGAAATTCGAGCATCCCACGTTTTTCGAAATGGCCACTGCCATGGCGTTCAAGCATTTCGGCGATGAAAACGTGGACCATGCGGTTCTTGAGGTGGGATTGGGAGGTAGGCTCGATGCCACCAACGTTGTAACCCCCCTGGTTTCTGTTATCACAACGATAGCCCTGGACCACATGCATGTCCTCGGCACGAGCTTAGAGGAAGTCGCAAGGGAGAAGGCAGGGATTATAAAACCTGGTGTGCCAGTTGTGACTGGTGTGGAGGATGACGCCATCCTCAAACTCATAAGGAAGATTTGTGAAGAAAGAAATTGTAAGATATACACTTCCAACGAGCGCGGGGCCTACCATCTGAGGGAATCGAACATCGACGGCCAGGTATTTGATCTGGATTTGAAAGGTTTTGGCCATGGCTACAAGGATCTTAAAATCAATCTCCTTGGAAGACATCAACTAAAGAACGCCTTGATCGCTGCACTCACGCTGGGAGTTCTCAAAGATAAAGGGGTCATCACTCAGGAAAATGATCTAAGGGAGGGATTTGAGAGAACCAGATGGCCTGGTAGGTTGGAAATCGTCCAAAAGAACCCAACGATTATACTGGACTGTGCACACAACCCGGCAGGAATGAAGGCTCTGAGACAGGCCCTGAATGAGCTGTTTGGGGACAAGAAGCTCACCCTTATTATAGGCATAATGAGGGACAAGGACATCCCTGGTATCATCAAAGAGATCACCAGTGGAGCGAATAACATCATCGTCACAAAACCAACATTTGAAAGGGCTGCTGAGCCGGAAATAATCGAGAGTGAGGCCAAGAGATACTGCTGCGATGTTCTCGTAATAGATAAGGTGGCGGATGCCGTGAGTTATGCCGTAAAAAATGCTTCTGTGGATGGGGTCATATGCATCACAGGCTCCATCTTCAATGTGGGGGAGGCTATGGAAGCCCTGGCCAAAGAGAGTTAAAATATCGATAAAATTGTCGATAAATTTAATTATCTTGATATAATTAAGTGAAACGGCTAAAAAAAGCAGAACAATACTCCTGGGGAGGAGAAAAAGTGGTAGAAGAGGGAACGGATCGAGGTGACAAGGTCGATCGCAAAACGATAGAGGATGCCGAGGTTCTTATCAAAAGTGTGGAAATCGACATCAATGAGGCAGAGAAGACTGGTGCAGATCTAACAGAGGCCAGGCGATTTTTAGAAGAGGCGAGGACAACTCTTAGGAATCGGGATATAAAGGGGGTCAAAATCACCGTTAAGATGGCTAAAACTGCTGCCGCGGATTCAAAACGCTATCATCGTGCCGAGCTTTTGATCAAACATGCTTTGCCGGTGGTGGAAAGCGTGAAGAAGGCCGGTGCGGATGCCTCCATTGCCGAAAGCTGCATAGATAAGGCCAGGGAAGCCCTCCAAACCAGGATGTACGGTGAACTCAGTGAGCATGTCCGTGCAGCAAAGAAGGCTGCCAAGGAGGCAAAAAGTTATCATAGAGCTTATCTGATGATCGAGAACTGTAAAACTGATATAGCGAATGCAAAGAGCGCGGGGGCCGATGTTACAGAGGCAGAATCGTTTCTTGAACAGGCCGCAACAGCCCTGGAGAATATGGAGTACGGAGTTGTGAGCCAGCTCGTAAAAAATGCCAAGAATGCCGCTGTTTCACTTCAAAAACATCAGCAGGTGGAGGAACTCATTGCAGGGGTTAAACCTGACGTGGAGGAGCTGAAACGCCTTGGTGTGAGGACAGAGGATATGGAGGAGCTGATTCTCAAGGCTGAAGAGGCTCTGGAAAGGCATGATTACGCCGAGGTCAGGAGCCTGGTGAGGAATATCAAAAGAAGGGTCAAGAGGGCTATGGAACGCAAAGGTGCAGGTGTATTGATCGCCACAATAGAGCATGTGATGCACAAGGCACATGCAAAAGGTCTGGATGTCACGCAGGCGAAGGCGCTCCTCGACAGGGCTGGGGAGGCCTTGGATAAGATGAACCATGAGGAGCTGGAGCGAATTATCTCAGAGACGAAGTCATTGGCAAGGACCTTGGAGGTTCCCATCGGCACCCTTGCAGGGGAGTTGTTCTCTAAGGCAAAGCTCGTTGATTTGGATAAGATCGATTTGGTGTTCAGTGAGGCGGAGAGAAAGATCAGCCTTGAGATGGCCAAAGCGAAGATCATAGCCATGCACGATCTTATGACCTCTGCAAAAGAACTGGGTATAGAAGAGGCCGAATTTTTCTCATTGCTTAAGAAGGCCGAGGAGGCGTTCGCGGCCAAGGATTTCGATGTGATCGAGGAGTACAAGGACGCATTCGATGAGAAACTTGATGATGAGAAAATGAAGCACAGGACCGAGTTCATTTGGGCAAGGATCAAGAAGGTGATGACCCTGTTATCCCAGTTTAAGGAACTGGGAATAGTTGTTGATAAACCCGAGGAACTGCTGGTCTTGGCCGAGAAGGAGCTGAACGAACATAATTTCGAAAAAGCTGAGGATGATACAGGACAAGCTGAAAAAATCGCAAACGAGCTGCGTAAAACACATGATATTGACGGGGATCTCAGCTCCATTCGCGACACCATTTTGGAGGCAAAGGAATGCGGGGTTGACATCACCGAGGCAAACGAACTTTTAAGCCAAGCCGAAAATGAGCTGAACGCAGAGAACTTCGATAGGGCCATGGAGTTGATAGAGGAGGCGAGAACCAAAATTTCTGCCAATGTGGAGCAGTATATCCACGGCAAATTTCCAAAATTGACTTTGAAGCTTCCTGAGGGCGGTGTCGAAGCGGACATTTGGAACAAGTGCATCATCGAAATCGCAAATATCGGTGATATAATCGCCAGGAATGTTGAATTGAAGTTCGAGGGTGATACCGAGGTCAAGGGCGTGGATTCCATAGCAAAACTGGGCGTTGGTGAAAAGAGAAGCATGGAAATCGGTATCAAACCAAAGGAAGCTGGTGAGCTATCCTTGGAAGTTCTTCTCGCGTATCAGAGAGCTTTCGATGACAAAATCTATCAGCTCGATGTGGTAAAGAAGATCATCGTTGATGCGAGCGGCACATTCCTCGTTGAGGATGTCTTCCTTATCCACAACAGCGGCACTCTCGTTTCAAAAGTGAGCAGGCTGCTGGAGGAGGATATCGACAAGGATATTTTCAGCGGGATGCTCACGGCCGTCCAGGAATTTATCAAAGACTCCTTCAGACAAAGGGAGGAGGTCGGCTTAAAGAGGATGGACTTCGGCACGCACAAAATACTCATCGAGCATGGACAATACGCCTTCCTGACCACGATAATACTTGGTGGAGAGCCGAGATACCTGCCATTGTATATGCTGGAGGTTTTGAGGGAGGTGGAGGAGAAATACGGCTCAGTTTTGGATGGATGGAGAGGCACATTCACAGAACTGGAGGGTGTAGACGACTTAATCGGTAGGCTGTTGCAGGTGACCGAGGAAAAAGGCGCTGATGTGGAAGGATTCGAGTCCGGTGCGATAACGTCCACGATCAAACTCATCGAGGCTGCCAGGGAGGCAGGGGCCAACATACGTGGGCCAGAGGCCTTCGCCAAGGAGCTCATCGAAACCTTGGAAACGCAGGGACTTGAAAATGCATGGGGCTATCTGGAAAGTACAGGGAAGGAAGCTGAGAGGGAGATGAGCGCCGAGCCCGTCAGGGCGAAGATAACCGCGATGCAAGGCCTGATGTCATCAGCTAAAGAACTCGGATTGGATGAAACAGAATTTCTTTCTTTGATCGAAAAAGCCAGGGAAGCCTTCGAGCGCGAGGAATTCGAGGTGATCGATCAGTTTAAGCAGGAATTTGAGGCGAAACTGGACGAAGCGAAACTAGAACTAAAAACCGAAAACATTGGAGAGAGGATCAAGAATACGCTTCTCGTGATATCAAAGTTCAAGGAATTGGGTCTAGATGTGGGTAAACCCGAAGAACTCCTTATGCTGGCGGAGAAGGATGTAGAGGAAAGGAATTTCGAAGGTGCTGAAAAGATCATGGATCAGGCTGAAAAACTTGCAGATGTGCTGCATAGAAGATACGATTACATGCGGGAAATCGAATCCCTGAGAAAACTCGTGGCTGATGCCAAGACCTCGGGTATCGATGTGGATGACGCAGATGGATTGTTGGATAACGCTGAAAATGAAATCAATACTGACAATTTTGCTCAGGCATTAGAGCTGATGGAAACCGTTAAAAAGATCGCAGCAAGCCAGCGTAAAAAATACGATGCCGAGCTTGAAATGGAATCCGTTAGGAAGATGATAGCCGATGCCAAGGCATTGGGCATCGATGTCGAGGAAGCGAACGCCTTAATAGGCCAAGCGGAAAACGACCTGGAAACCGACAACTTCGATCAGGCGAAGGATCTGATAGAAAGGGTGAAAACCAACACCTCCACAGCCATAAAGCAGTTCATCAAGGACAAATTCCCTAGATTGACTGTAAAACTTCCAGAAGGTGGGATGGAGGCTAACACATGGAATAAATGCAGCATCGAGCTCGCAAATATCGGTGAGATAATGGCGAGAAATCTTGATTTGACTTTCCAGGGGGATGTGGACATAAAAGGTGTGGAAAGGGTAGAGAAACTTGGAATCGGAGATAAGCATAAGATGGATATCGGTGTGAAGCCCACCAAAGCAGGCGAGCTGGATGTGGATGTTCTCCTCACATATCAAAGGGCCTTTGATGACACGATATACCAGCTCGATGTTACAAAAAAGCTATCAGTGGACTCGAGTGGAACTTTTTTAGTGGAGGACGTTTTCCTTATACACAACAGCGGCCTCCTCGTTACCAAGGTGACCAGGAAATTGGATGAGGATGTTGATAGGGAGATATTCAGTGGAATGCTAACTGCGGTTCAGGAATTTATCAAGGATTCCTTCAGGAAAAGTGAACGCGGCGGCCTGAACCGAATGGATTTCGGCACCCATAAGATCCTGATAGAGCATGGTCAATACACCTTTCTGGCCACTGTCCTCTTAGGCGGTGAGCCCGAATTTCTGCCCTTGTTCATGCTGGAAGTTATAAAAGAGGTGGAGCAAAAATATGGCTCCTTTTTAGATAAATGGGACGGATCATATTCAAAACTGGAAGGTTTAGAGGACATCGTGAGAAAGCTGCTGCAGGTCACGGACGAAAAAGGCACAGATGTGGAAGGTTTCGAAGTGGGCACCGTAGCCTCAACCATCAAACTAATCGAAGCCGCGAAAGAGGCAGGGGTTGAATTAGGGGGACCAGGTACCTTTGCCAAAGAGGTCATAGAAACCTTGGAGAAAGAGGGATTTGAACATGCCTGGGATTATCTAGAAAAGACAGGTAAAGAGGTGGAACAAAGCAGCAAGGAGCTCAAAGTTAAAAGGGAGGGCATTGAGGAGCTGAAGCACACCTATTTGAGCGGTATGGACGAGCATTTGATAATGGACATCGGCGATAGCCTGGAAAATTATCTTGTGATTCTCGATAATGTAATTGAGATCGTGGCTAAAACCAGGCAGGAAAATGACCTAAAGGCCACCACTCCCCTGAAGAATGTGGCGATAAAATCTCCCGATGAAACTGTGAGGGACGCTGTGACCAAACTGAGGATACCGTTCCTTGACAAGGTGAACGCAAAGAATTTGGACATCGTCGAACCTGGAAAGGAATGGCAGGGATTGAATTTGGAGATTATTCCCGATAGGGATCTGATCATTCGTGCTTACAAACAGCAGGCCAGTAAAGTCGAAAGCCTAATAAAATATCAATCGCCTTGGAAAATCAAGGATGCTATCGAAAAATCGGGGGAGTACACTATCGGGGTTGAGGGGTATCCTGTCAAGATAACATCAAACATGCTGAGTTTCAAACTGATCACCCCTGAGAATGTTGTTGTTAAGGAATTCAACGGTGGAACCATATACATTGATAAGGAAGTAACAGAGGAGATTAAGGTTGAAGGGATCGCAGAAGAGGTCATAGAGCATATAAACAGCGTAAGAAAGGAGCTGAACTTGACCGAGGACAATTACATAGAAACGCAGATAGTGGCTGAGGATAAAACCGTCGAACTTCTTGAGACCTGGAAGGACTACATAAAGTCAAAGACCAAATCGTACGCTGTGGAGTTTCCCTTTGAGAACATATTCGAAAGCGGAGATTCTGGTTATTACGTGACAGAGAAGGAGATTCACGGTGAAAAGCTGATAATTGGGGTGGTTGTGGTGGAATGGGATGAAGGGTAATTGGGATATTCAATTTTTTTTATCCACAGCGATTTATCCTGATAGCTACTTTTAATTGTTA
>CBDUXN010000171.1:0-7739 GCA_965371185.1 uncultured Thermoplasmata archaeon | reverse complement strand
TCCTATTGCTGTGAGTATACCTCCTAGTGGGGCGGTGGAGCTCACAGTAAGGTGCGGTTTTAGCCCACTCCGCTTCCTTGTTCATTTCCACCCCCCACACATTATATTTTTTTCAGTGGTTTATCGGATAGAAATGTCATTTTTTAGAGGATATGGGCCCAAATTTTATAAGAAAAATGAGATCCAGGCATATGGGCCTTATAGTACGTCACGCCAATAGTCCAACATCTTGCCCAGTGTTTCTTCCATACTCACCTTTGGAACCCACCCGCATTTTTCCCTGATCTTCGTGTTGTCGCCCATTATTATTGGTTCGTCCGTTGGCCTGAGCTTGTTGGGGTCGATCCGAACCTCTATTTTTGCCTTCGAGAGCTCTATAGCTGTGTTCAGTATATCCTTGATCCTATGAGCCCTGGAGGAGCATATGTTGTACACATCACCCATATCCCCTTTCTCGCACAGGAGCCAAAGACCATTGACAACATCCTCAACATCCGTGATATCTCTCTTGGATTCGAGATTCCCTACAAGCATGTCTTTGGCAGCGCCCTTCTCCATCCTTATTATCTGGCTTGTGAAATCTGCGCAGACATCATTCGTTTTTCTCGGACCTGTGGTGTTGAATATCCTCGCCCTGACGGTTTTTATGCCGAAGTTCTTGAAGTATTGATAGGCGAGCAGATCCTGTGCAACCTTGCTCACACCATATGGATGGAGAGGCAGTAGAACATGGCTCTCCTTTACAGGTACCTCGCTCTCCGAGACAAAACCGTACTCGGCGCTTGAGCAGGCCACGAGCACGATGGTATCAAGATCGGTTTTTCTAATGGCCTCGAAAACATGGTTCGTGCCCATCACATTGGTTTCCAGGGTCCTCTCAGGCTCGTCCCAGGATACGGTGGGGAAGCTCTGTGCGGCAAGGTGGAATATCATCTCCGGCCTCACATTCTCGATGATTTCTTTGACCCTCTCGGCGTTCCTGATGTCGCAATCCAGGATTTGAACCTTGTCTTTTATGCCCTCCACATTCCTGAGTTCGTTCTTGTCCCAGACCGTGCCGTAGACCTCCAGGCCTTTATTCAGTAAAAACTCTGCCAGATGGCTGCCTATGAACCCTGTCATGCCTGTTACAAGAGCCTTCATCGAATCACTACCTCGCCCAGTAAATTGTTGTCGTATTTATTATTTTGGTAACCCCTTGTCCTAACCATTTCTCTCAAATTTTTCGATGGCCTCCTTATATAACTTTTCTATCCTGTCTATCAGGCTGTTCCATCTATATTCGTTATTGGCGATCATGTAACCTTTCGTACCCATGATCTTCGTCTTCTCAGGGTTTTCGAGGAGGAAACCGATATGCTCTGCCAGGGCATCTATATCGCCATAATCGTACAATAATCCGGTTTCACCATCTTTGATGACATAGGGCACTCCTCCTACTTTGGTGCCAATCACTGCCTTCTTCTGTGCATACGCCTCGATAAAGACTATGCCCTCGGCTTCATACCTGCTCGGCATGGCAAAGAACTCGCATCCTGATAACAGTTCGTACTTCTCTTTCTCAGGTATTTTCCCCGTGCATATCACCCTTTCCTGGAGTTTTTCCTTTCCAGCCAAAGCCTTTACATTTGGTATCTCACCCTGATCAGGCCCAATGAACACGAGCGAAACCTCCTTGAAGTCCTCTTGAACCTTGGAAAAGGCCTTTACCAGATGCGTGGGGTCCTTCTCCTCGAACATTCTCCCTATGAAGATTATGTATCTTCCCAACCCATATTTTTCCTTAACCTCAGTTGCATCGTAATTATCAAATGACCTATTCCCGACACCGCTGGGAATAGCGAGTATCTTATTAGGGTCAACACCTCTTTTTACCATCCAATCCTTCTCCACATCGGTCATCGTTATGATCTTATGGGCGGATTTGAGGGCCTTTTTACCAAAAGTGCCGTCAAATGTGGATTTCAGCGCCCGTTGAAACCATTTTTCAGGTTGTTCGATACAGATATGTGTGGTGAGAAACACAGGAAACCTTTTCCGATATTTTATCACTGTTGTAGAGCTGCTCAGATGATCGTACGACTGAACGTCTATGATATCGCCGTCCTCGATTCTAGGACGCCAGTATGTCAGGTAAAACCCTCTGTGAAACAGTGGTTTGTGCCTTTGGATCTTTATCCCATCCACACTGTCGGTGAGGGGCAGCCGCTTTTTATCGGGGGTATGGGCAGATGTATGCACAACAACCTCCCAACCCTTGGCTATCAATCCTTTTGACACCTCCGTTACACGGGTTTCAACCCCCCCGGTACTCGGGTAGAAATAAGGAATTAAAGTATGCACTTTCATTGAAATTGCCATCAAGTTAAAGATGTATATAAATCTTTCAGGCTGGACGAAGGGTGTTATTTACGCCAGCCCGCCACCTTACCCCTTCCTTCCGCTATTTTCAAGGGTTCTTTCGTAAAGGGATTTGACCTTTTCGGTGATATCATTCCAGTGGAACAGCCCCTTCCTCTTTCTTGTGTTCTCCTTCAATTCATCATAATTTTCATCGTCAGTAAGGATTCTGATGATCCCTTTTGATACGCTCTCATCGTTCTCCTCGCATATTATCCCTGCATTACCCACTACCTCTGGAATCCCTCCCACGCCGGTCACCACAACAGGGGCTCCGCAGGCTATCGCCTCCATGATCGTGACGCCGAAAGTCTCGAACCGCGAGGTCAGTACGAAAGCCTTTGCGCGATTGTAGCGCTCGACGAGCTCGTCGAAAGTCACCTCTCCTAGGAACTCCAGATTGTCCCCAATTTTCAACTGCTCCGCCAGTTCCAAGAGCTGAGCTTCTACGCCCCAATCCCTACCAATTATCCTTAATTTAACCTTCGGGACCCTCTTCTTGACCCTTACCAAGGCCCTAAACAGCATATCGAGCCTTTTCACAGGGGACAGCCTTCCTACGAACAGCAGCGAGTTTTCCTCTCTTTCATAGCCAAAATCTCGAAATTTATCTATGTCTGTACCGCTGGGTATAACCGTGATTCTCTCCTTTGGAACGCCGAATCTCCTTGCGATGTAGTCCTTCTCCATACTTGTCAGCGTGATGATACCGGTACACCTCTTCAAGGTTCTCTTTCCAATTGTGCTGTCGTACAAGGTGCGTAAAATCTTGTGATGGGAATGGGTAGCGGGGTGAAGGTAAGCTGTTAGGATGGAAGGAATGCCCTGCCTTGCGGCATATTTAACGGCTTTATCGGCGTGATGGGAGCCGTAGGCATGCAAGTGCAGCATGTCCGAGCCTTCCAGGGCCTCATTCAGCCCTTTCATTATCACTCCGTAGCCTTCTACCGGCAGAAATTTTTTTGACGGAAGGTGGGCGATAGGCACACCCTGATATTGATCTAGCTGCTCATCTTCAGACAATCGCTGAAAGGGTCTTTCCACCTTTAGATCGGAGGTTACAACCCTCAACTCAAATGATTTTGCAAGGCGCGTTGTCGTTTCCAATACCGTGGTCTCCACACCACCAGTGGCGGGATGGTAACGCAAACACACAACAGATATCATTTTGAACCTTCTCCGGCTCCAACCTCATGTTCCTCATCATTTTGTGCAAGAATCCACAGAACAGCATCGTGGAGATCCTGAGCTATATGATCTGGCTGGAAATTCCAATTTTCTACTTCCTTTGCTTCGCCAGCGCCGTAACCAGTCAAAACCAGCACCGTACCGCATCCCACCCTCCTGCCGGTTTCCAGATCATTGAGTCTATCACCTATTATATAAGATAATGCCAAATCGATGTCAAAGACCCCCGCAGCCTTCTCCAACAGCCCTGTTTCTGGCTTCCTGCAGCTGCAGCCCTCGTCAGGATGATGGGGACAGTAGTAAATTGCATCGATGATCCCGCCCTCCCTCAAAAGTTCGTTTTTCAGGTGGTTGTTAATATCCTCCAGCCTTTGTATGGAAAAATAGCCTCTTGCCACACCTGACTGGTTCGTGATTATTATGGTTTTGAAGTTGTGCTCATTGAGTAGTTTGATAGCCCTGGCGGATCTAGGAAGGATTTTTACCTGTTCCAATTCACTGAGATAATTAACCTCCTCATTTACCGTGCCGTCCCTATCCAAAAAAACAGCCTTCGTCATCCATACCTTCCTTTCGCTTCAATCGCCGAAAATAGACCTCTCGACCAAAAAACATACGATATGCCCTGCGGTGATATGAGCCTCCTGGATCCTGGGCGTGTCCTTTGAAGGAACAGCCAGGCAGATATCCACCATGTTGCCAAGCTCGCTGCCCTTCTCCCCTGTGAAGCCCACTGTAACCGCGCCTTTCTCCTTTGCAGCCTTTATCCCTGCAAGGACATTTGGCGAGGTACCGCTCGTGCTTATACCGACCACAACATCGTCCTTTCCAGCCAGAGCCTGAACCTGCTTTGCGAACACGGTTTCATAGCCGTAGTCGTTGGCACATGCCGTTAATATGGAGGTGTTGGTGGATAATGCCAATGCAGGCAGTGGATCCCTTATCATCTTGTACTTACCCACGAGCTCGGCGGCTATATGCTGCGCATCGGCTGCACTGCCTCCGTTGCCGAAAAGAATCACCTTTCCTCCTTTTTTATAGGCCTCGATCATGGCATTGGCAATGTTGACGATGATTTCTGCATCCAAGCCGAGCTTGACATCGGCACTTTCCTGTAACTTGCTTTTAACGATTTCTTCCATATCAAACCCCTCTCACTCCACACTCCATGACTGCAGCCCCTTGAGATCGAAGCCGAACCCAACTATCTGCCCACCGAGCTTCTCGAGTTTCTCAGCGATAACATGCTTCTTGTCAAAATCACAGAACAACAGCAGATATCCCCCGCCTCCTGCACCCAGGATCTTCCCGCCGATGGCACCGTTCTCCCTGGCGGTTTCGTATAATTTGTCGATTTCTGGGTTCGTTATCTTCGTGGCGAGCTTCTTCTTGTGCATCCATCCTTCATGTAAAAGCTCCCCGAACTCCTCCAAACGTCCTCTCAGCAGGGCGTTCTTCATGTCTATGCATATGGCTTTCAGCTCGTCCAGTGCGTCAACAGAGGCTTTCTCCTTCTTTACATACTTGCCTATCTGCTCCTCCAGAATGTTGGCGGACAGCCTGGTTTTTCCAGTGTAGCACAACAGGAGCCTGTACTCCAGTTCGTTCAGTATGTCCCGTTTGATTCGCAATGGATTCACTATTGTGGATTCAGCATGAAATTCGATGTAGTTGAAACCCCCGAACGTGGCAGCGTATTGATCCTGTTTTCCTCCTTTTACACCCAGGTCCTTTCTTTCTATCTTGTAAGCCAGCTCGGCGATGTCGTAGTCAGTCAGGGGGATGTTAAGCCATTTCTGGAACGCACCCACCAAAGTCACTACCACTGTGGATGAGGATCCCAGACCCGAACCAGGAGGTGCGTCGCTGTGTATGAAGAGGTCAAGGCCCTGCTTTGTCTCCATATGGTTGATCACAGCCTTCACGAGGTCCAATTCGCCGTCATAAAATAGTTTTTCATCTGCATGATACTTAGCAACTATGTCATAATCCAGGGATTCGACATTTATCGTCTCGTCCTCCCTGGGAATCAGGGTGGCATATGCATATTTGTTGATCGTGGTGTTGAGCACGGCTCCCCCTCTCTCTTCAGGGTAGGGTGGGACGTCCGTTCCGCCCCCTGCAAAGCTGATCCTCAAGGGCGCCTTACTTCTGATTATCAATATAGACCTCCGTGTTTGTTTTTTTCACAATGATTTTATTTGGTATAAAGATTTCTGAGGATGTATTTTTATGATAAATCATACTCGAGTCAAGATCTTCAAAAGATCCTTCGTGTTAATAGTCTTGAGTAAATGTTGATTAAAAGATTAGCATTTACATTAAAGAAATGCCCGCAGAGGTTATCCCACTATCGTCGTCCTCAACCAGGATGGAAACAGTTCCTGGTCCTTCATAAGCCAAAGTGATTGCATCGACAATGTCCCTCGGATTGACCTCTGGTGAGGGATAGGGATCAGGGTTTGGGGGATTGTTAAGATATGTGGCTGCAACGTTCTGAGAGCCATAGGTATAGGTAAGAGCCTCGTCATCACTTTCTGGATCGGTGATATGGGAAGATATTTCGAACTGATGCCCTATTAAATATTCGTTTATATCCACTTCCCAGGGCTCAACATGGTTCCAATGGCCACTATCTTGGATTATAGATTGCTGGACGTTGAAGGTATGGTGCAATTCCTCCATGCTACCATCCTCGAATTGTATATAAACCCAGACAGGATTCGAGCCTAAGTTCGGCGGATCCTCGGGCATGTAGGTCACTGTTGCAGAACAGGTTTTCGTCAAGTTGAGGGTGATCGGAATCCAAGCCATCTGGTCGTCTGGTGAGCCAGGCATTCGCTCGATTGAGACGTATCCTACTGGGCTACCATCCTTGTATAATGTTAAGCCTACATCGTTGTATTTTCTGCCTGCAACTCTTAGGCTTATTTCCACATCCATTATCGCTGATTTTATGGTTGCGTTGGGGTTGAGATTGAGTACCGTGATGTTGCAGGAGTCTATATCCGTAAGACCGTCATTATCTGTCACACGCAGTTTAACAATTCCACAATAATCGTCACCCCACGTAAATGTTGTATACGGCTCTGTATTCGCAAAATCAAAAATTCCATCACCATTAAAATCCCACTCGTAGATTTCTATGTTTCCGTCAGTATCATATGAACCTGTTCCGTCAAAATTCACGATATCGCCTTCAAAAACGATCTGATCTTCACCAGCATCTGCAACAAGCGGATTACTTGAAGTCATCGATGTTATAGTATAGGTTCCACTTTCCCCATCTTCATTGGTGATTACCAGTAGATAATCGCCGGTTATTGGTGCTGTAAAGCTTATCGATTCATCAACACCGGCCCCAATGTTCATTGAGGATGCAACAGCATCATCTCTTCCGCCTGTTGTGTCGAAGATAAATAAACCCAAATCTGCAGTTGGGGGGACATCCAATGTGATTGTATATGTTGAGCCTGCGGTAATATCTGTAATTTCATAAGCATCAAGAACTTCTGCAAAAGAGTTTAACTTCGTCCATCTATTTATATCTGGCGAAGTGGCATAGCCTATTCTGTAATTCGTTCCATCTTTGCCTCCATACCATATATGATATGTTGTCCCATCATATAGAACTGAGGGAAAGGCATGATCATAATCGTCCCAGGAGCCAGGTGGTCCTAATTCAAGCACAGGATTTACTCCGCTCTTTGTCCATAAAATACCATCTGATGACGTGGCGTAGCCTATTCTGCGAGTTGTACCGTCATTGCCTGTGTACCACATATGGTATGTGACTCCATCATAAAGAACTGATGGGAATTGAGTATGAGTGTCATCCCATGAACCGGGAGGCCCTAGATCTAGTACCGGATTTGCCAAGCTTTTTGTCCATGTAATGCCATCTGGGGATGTGGCGTAGCCTATCCTCCAATTTAAACCGTCATCACCCCCATACCACATATGATATTTTAATTCATCATAGAGAACAGTAGTTGAGTGGAGATGATTATCCTCCCATGAGCCGGAAGGCCCAAGGCTCAACACAGGATTCGCTGGGCTCTTTGTCCATGTTATACCGTCTAGTGATGTAGCATAACCTATTCTGTAAGTGTCGGTATTGTCAGCGCCTGTATACCACATATGATATATTG
>CBDUXN010000170.1:0-7809 GCA_965371185.1 uncultured Thermoplasmata archaeon | reverse complement strand
AGGGTAAAAATGGGGATGAAGAAAGAGGGACCCACATTGAGGAGGAAAATGTTGAAGATTACGAACAAGGATGACCAGGAGGTATATTATGGAAGAAAAGCCATCGTTTGAAGAGGCGCTAAAAAAATTGGAAGAAATAGTAACCAGCCTTGAGACCGGACAGCTGCCATTGGATGAATCTCTGAAGATGTTCGAGGAGGGGATAAGGCTGTCCAGGGTGTGCAACAAGAAACTCGTGGAGACGAAGCAGAAGGTGGAAAAACTCGTTGAGAAGAACGGCGACATTCACACCGAGCCGCTTGGTTAGCTGGAAAGTCCAACCTTTTAGCTTTTGTGGAGCCTCGGTATATCCCTTATATCCCGCAAATTCACCCTTGAAAGTAACTAAAGATCTTTTTGAACGCTCTGAAGCCGCTCTTTTCAGATGTTTTAGGCTTCATTCCCCTTCTTTGAATCATTATTGTCCTGGATGGCTGGGCTGTTGAAGTTAAATGAATAGGTGTGATTGGCACCAGCTCACAAGGTTCTGGCGGGGAAAGGGGGTCTTCATCAAGTAATTCTCCAATTATGGTCCTGATCTCCTGGACATTTTTCGCGATCTCGTCCACCGAGACTTCAATCCCTCTTTTTGCCAGTTCATTCCTCTTTTCGCGCAGCTCCTTTAACAGCTCGCCGACATTTTCGTATCCCTCGAACCGCCCTCCAAAGGCTTCTAGTGCCTTTTGGAAGCATTTTGCAGCCTCAACATGCATGCCCAACTTGGAAAAAACAAAGGCCCTTGCAACCCATAATTTTTTATTCTCGGGATTCAACCTTGCAACTACGCTCAGCGCATCATTTGAGATCTCATACTTACCTTCCTCAGAGAGCATCACACCCAGTGTGAACCAAAGTTCAGAAGAGTTTTGCTCTGTTCGCAATTGAGCTGTTATGTATTTGATCCAAGGTTCCCACTTTAGACCTCGAGTGTCTTCTTTCATTTCCGAGAGGATTTTCATGGGATCCTTAAACGAATCTTGAAACCCCTCCTTTTTGGAATTTATATTTATTCCTTTATCATGATTCAAAATATCCCTCCTTTCGGGTTTTCATTCTATCGATTTTTACATCTACCCTGCTCAACCTTTTCCGCCCCTTATTTCCCAACAACCTTATTTCGAAATTGTATTGCCAATGCTATTGTTCTACTTCACCGCTCTTATGAACGAACGCGTTAGAAAATTCTGGATCAACGTTGAAGTACGTTAGAGCTGGTTCCGCGGTGATATCTGGGGCTCTGTCCATCGGTTTGCCCTGTTCTTTGCGATTTGGGTTGACCGATATCTGGGTTGCATTAACCTGCTCAAGTTGATAATGACCTTGACTTATAGAATCAAAATCAACACAAACCAACCCAGGATAAGCAATGCTTTCACAGTAGTTAAAATTGAATCCAAAGCCTCGGGAGAGATCGATAGTAATGCACCATTTTACTTCGTTTCGCACCTTTAAAACATCGATGCTTATATCGCGGTATAAATGCCGTATTGATACAAGACAGTCTTCGTTCTCCCCGGCATTCATAAACAGTCTCCCCCTTAGAGTCTATTTTTGGTAGAGTCTCCTATCATGTCCTCTATAAATAGTGGACCTTAAATAAGTATCTTTCGCTAAACTATAATCTAGCTATATTATTTATCAAAAATGATTTTCACCGCTGATAATCAAGAGGGATTTTTGAGGGTAAATGTTCTTAATATGTTCTTATAATAATTTATATTGTATTTATTGACCTGATTGGTGTTGGAATTGGAAACTAACGGTCATTACATAGAAATATGCTTTTGTCCTGAATGCGGGAATTTCGTGGACGATTCTTCGGAATCCTGTCCAAGTTGCCAGGCGAGCTTATTGGAAGATGTCGAGGTTTTCGAAGAGGCGACATTCGGAAACACCCTCGTGGAAGGTTCTGTCTTCGTGTGCTCAAGTTGTGGCTCCTTCATCGGTGTAGAGGCCACAAGTTGCTGTGCATGTGGCGAAAAACGCTCTCAACTTACAGCCAAAATAGATTTTTCTTCAGTTGAGGATGGATTGGAGGGAGAAGGGCAATCCATTGCAGATACACTCTTGGAATCAAAAACCGCCCTATTTCTCTGCGAGAACTGCGGTGCCTTTTTGGGCCCTGGAGCAGTTAAGTGCCATATTTGTGGTATAGAAATTGTCGAGAGCGATGGCACAGATTTGGAGGGCGATGACGGGGAATATGAGGCAGATCAAAATGCATTTGCTTCCGATGTTCTTTCCTCCGAAGGTGAATTGTCTCTATGCGGCGAATGTGGGGCATTTGTAAAACCTGATTCCATTAATTGTGGCATATGCGGGGCCAACATTGAGGAATTGATTTGGCATGAGGATAACATGGAGGCTACTACTGCGGATAGCAAGCTCGAATCGTCAGGCGCACTAGGTATATGCGATATCTGCGGTGCATTCATGGGATTGAACGCGGAGAGGTGTCCCATATGCGGCACAGTGAGTCGAAGAGATACGGATTACATAGTAGAAAGGCAAACATCGTCCGCAAATGCTCCGTTCAAGGGTATTGTCGTGGCAAATATGACAGAAAGAACGAGGGAAGACGTTGTGGAGGACTGCAGGAATCTGTATTACAAGAAGGCAGTTGCACTGAAAAAAATGGGAAGGTACAAAGAAGCAATCAAGAGTTTGAACCAGACCCTTAACCTGAACCCTGAAGATAGAATTGCCATGCTTGAGAAGGCTGACATCTTTTATGAAATAGGAAAGTTCCACCGTGCCACGAAACTCTACAACCATCTCCTTGAATCAGATTCTGAAGATATCTCCATATGGAACAAACTAGGTAACAGCCTGTTTAGATTGGGACATAAAAAAGAAAGTCTATTATGTTATGAAAGAGCCCTGAGCTTGGATCCAAATGATAGAGAGGCCATGATCAACAAAGGCTTTCTTCTCATGAAACAGGGTAGATATGTTAAAGCCATTGAATGCGCCGAGAAACTCATTGGGTGAGATTTTATTGTGATCTTATCGGTCTTTTTGTTTTCTTACATCTAGCGGATAATTACCGGCTTGTGCCTCTTTGCCTCGTCCACCCATCTCTCGATTTCCTCCAAGGAAGGTCTGCGATGAGCTATACTCAAAAATACCTCTTCGATATCTAACCTCGACACAACGCCCATGAGCCCCTCCATGTCCACAACAGGCAGAACAGGAAGACCGATTTCAACCAGCATCTCCGCCGCCTTCTCAATTGAAGTCTCAGGTCCCAAAATTGGCAGGTTTTTCACTATCACATCCTCCACCCTTGCTTCGTCCACATCCATTCCCTCTGCCATGGCTTTGACTATGCCTCTGAATGTGAGGATGCCAGTGGGCTTCTTGCCCTCACAAACAACCAAGTCAGGCAGGTTTTTCTCCACCATGATCTTCGCAGCCCTTCTCAGTTTGGTGTTACCGCCAATGATATCGAACTCATCATCAATTTTCAAGTTTTTCACCGGCAAACCTCCTGGGTTCTGCATGGAATTAGCGATCACCCTGGGATCGCTAGCGGCCAATTTTTTCATCGTATCTATTCCAGCCAACACCAAAAGCTCTGCATACTGTTGACCGATGCCCTCGACGCGCATCAGATCAGCCATCCTAGCCCATTTAAAAAGAAGATAAGGGTCAATTCCTGTCTCTTTGGCATAGGAATTTCTTGCAATGGGAGTTAAACAGCGCATTAAAAGGTCCTTTGTCGTTACAAGGCCCGCTCTTCTGAGTTTCCTGTCGAATTCACCTCTTATGCCCTTAACCTCTGAAAGGAGATAATCCGCATCGCATAGATACGGCTCTTCAAACCTTCTGCCGGCTCCCTTGGAGTATTTTATATTCGATTTAGCTACCGTGATATGCTTGGTCATATTGATCCACCTGCTCGATGCGATAAAGTGTTGGAGATTTAAAAATGTTGTCTTTATATCTATAATGAATGTATCAATGGACAGCTGGTTGAATTGATAGCAAAAAGTAGTCAAAATCGCCTCCTTTTGTGGTATTACTATCCATATTATGTATTACAGTATGAAAAGGTATTTATATGCTGTAAGTGATTTGGACCTTTACTCTTGGAGGGTGTAAGGGGGGGAATATTAAGAAAAAAGGAGGGAGTATATTATGGCAAAAGAAAAGAATTTCAGAGCAATTAAGAGTGTGAGTATGGTTTTAGGAATACTATGTGCTGCCTTGCTGGTATCAGCGACTTATGTAGGCTCCGTTGAAAAACAATTCTTAGAGATACCAGATGGTGCTGACATAGAAGCAGAGGTCCAAGAGAAACAAGATGTAGAAGAAGAGCCCTTAAAGATACAAGATCAAGATGAACTGCTATTCTCAGAAGCTAATGATGAGCAAAAAAAGGATATAGGCACAAAAAAAGAACTTGAATACAAAGATACTCAGGATCTGGATGAAACTCCGGCTAGTCATACCTCACAGTCCGGAATGTTCGGCGCTGCGTTGCTAGCTCCGAACGAAAAACCGAGTGCTAATGCCGGAGCTGACCAAACCGTAGATACGAACGAAGTAGTGCAATTTGACGGCTCAGCTTCGTTCGATCCAGATGGTTCAATTGTCAGCTACACATGGTACTTTCAGGATGATTATATCGGAAGTGGTGTAAGTCCGACACATTCGTACGCTACCGAAGGTTTTTATGCCGTGATTCTAGTAGTGGAAGATAACTTAGGCGCAACGAGTCAAGACTCTGTAATGATAACTGTGCACAATACTTATCCTAATGCGCATGCCTGTTTAGATATTGCGGTAAGTGAGGATTTTCTAGTATCATTCGATGCTTGCGGTACGATAGATACGCCTTCAGATCAAGCAACGCTGGCTTATTCATGGGACTTCGGAGATGGATCCGTAGGATCTGGAATTAACCCAACTCATATCTATACGACATCAGGCTTGTATACTGCCATTTTGACGGTAACCGATAACGACGGAGTTGTTAACAAGGATATCATGGCTGTGAGTGTAGAGAATTTACCACCAAACGTGGATGCTGGTTCCGATCAAACGGTAAATGAAGATAGCATAGTTACCTTTGACGGTAGCGGCTCTACAGATACAGTATCAGATCAACCGACCCTAAGTTATTCATGGAACTTTGGCGACGATTCCATGGGAAGTGGTGTAACTCCTACGCACATTTACACTAAAGCCGGCACCTATACAGTCTATCTCACGGTGACAGATGATGATGGTGCAACTGATATTGACACGATGATTGTCACTGTAAATAATGTGCCACCTACAGCAAATGCTGGTCCGGATCAAACGGTTAATGAAGACCAAATAGTATTTTTCAGTGGCACAGGCCTGGACACGCAATCGGATCAACCTCTCCTCTCGTACCAATGGGATTTTGGTGAGGGGACAGTTGGCTTTGGAAAAAATCCAACCCACACTTATGAGGATGCAGGTCTTTATACAGTTACATTGACGGTCACCGATGATGATGGAGATATAGGTCAGGATACGATGCAGGTAACCGTGACAAATGTGGGACCAGTTGTGGATGCCGGACCTGATGTTGAGCTAAACGAAGATGTCCTGGTCCAATTTATGGGCTATGCCTACGACTCGCCGTCAGATGAGCAATCTTTGTCCTTCTCATGGAACTTTGGAGATGGCAACATAGGGACAGGACAGAATCCCACCCATACATACTCAAACCAAGGTACATACACAGTTACCCTTACGGTCACAGACGATGACTCAGTTATTGGAACAGATTCTCTGATTGTTACAGTTAAAAACATTCCACCAACAGCAATTGCAACCTATACTTCTCCATTTACAATCGTTCTTGCAGGTGACGTATTAACTTTCACAGCAGTGGTAATGGATTCACCTTCTGACCTCTCCACACTTACTTATTCATGGGACTTCGGAGATGGTGCTACAGCCTCAGGAGCCACTGTAACCCATGCATATTCTATGGAGGGAATATACGAAGTTACCTTAACCGTCAGTGATGATGATGGTGCCACAGCGCAGGATATTATTGTAATTATTGTAGAGCGACATACTTGTGAGATGGAAATCACTCCATTGGTAGAAGAAATTATGCCCGGAGAAAAGGCTGAGTATGTGATAACCTTAAGAAATACAGGAACCCTCGATGATGCTTTTGACCTTGCTCTATCAACATCCATTGACCCATCATGGATAGAATTCACAGTACAGCACATCTCGGTGGAAGCAAAATGCGAGAAGAAGGTGGCCTTAGAAATAACACCGCCCGAAGACTTTCCTTTGGATTTCGATGTCATACTTGGATTCGATGTTACTGCAAATTGTGTACATAAGAGCAACGAACTCAGCAACGCCCCTTTGATGGATTCTGTTTCAGAGGATGTTATGGTAATAGCAACATATGAGAGCAGATTGCGATGGGCTCAGGTTGAGGTGGTGAGCAAAATTACGGATTTCTCAGGTGGAAATCCTACAGATGCAACGCTTCTTAAGGCTTTGGAGGAGATAAGCGAGGCCTTGTTCTTTGCATCCACAATTGAATCTCCTGAATTTGATTATGTGAAGTCATTCGAGCATGTAAAAGATGGTATACATAATCTGGAAATGGTGAGTGCCAGCGTAACGACAGATTACATTGTTGATTTGCTACTCGTCACCGTGGACAATGAGGTAAGAGACACCATAAATACAGCGGAAATACAGGCGTTGTCAGATAACATCCATGTGGTTGATGCTTGGGATATTTATGCTGATGCTCAAAGCAGAATCGCCGCAGGTGATTACGAGAATGGACTAGAACAGTATAAAAATGCATATAAGGAAGCTGAAAGAGCTGAAGGCGAGTGGGTGCCAAGAGAGTACACAGGCGCACTCATACAGGCAATAAATGATATCAATACTCTATTATCTGGTCCATATTCCATAGATGCACTGAATGAACTGCAACAAGCGAAGGATGAGCTGATTGAAGCGCAAGACAAATCCGACCATGGACTACTTAAGGATTCCTTTGTAAATGTCAAGGGAGCTTGCGAACATCTACAAAATGCCCAGGGATTTGCTGCGCCCACCTCCACTATAGTTCATGATCTTACATATGCTATAGGAAATGCTGTGGAGATGACGATAATCGAAACTGAGACGCATGTAGGCATGGAGGTAAACGATATTAAACAGGCCTGGATGAAGTTCAATAAAGGCCAAGATTTCTTTTCAAGCAGCCAATATCTCCAGGCTATAGATAAATACGATAGCGCTTACACACATGCTTTACTTGGCGAGGAGTGGATTCCAATCGCTGATGCAGGTCCAGATCAAATCTGTATCGAGGATGAAGTAATAAGTCTTGACGCCTCTAACTCTAAAGACAGAGACGGAATAATACTCTTTTATAAATGGGATTTCGGCGATGGATCCAAGGACTGTGGTGTATTTGTAAGTCATGCCTATAAAGATGCTGGTATTTACGATGTAACCCTTTTAGTAACCGATAATGAAGGGGTAATGGACATAGACATGATCACTGTAACTGTGGGGAACTTAGCACCCACAGCAGGCATCGTCCGGGATTATATCCCTGCGGTTCCTTCACCTTCAAATATCGTGTATATGGATGACATTGTTATTTTCGACGTGGTATACACAGACACTCCATCAGACTTGCCAGGATTGGTATTCCAATGGGACTTCGGTGATGACACAACTGGATTTGGCGCACATATCATGCATACCTACACATCCCCAGGAGTTTTTACAGTTGTT
>CBDUXN010000169.1:0-7814 GCA_965371185.1 uncultured Thermoplasmata archaeon | reverse complement strand
TACGTTATCCCTACCACTGCCTTAATGGCAGTGGAATTCTCCCTTCGGGTTTAAACGCTATCTCCTTTCAGTTGACCTTTCATCTCCTCCAAAGTTCTCTCCAGCTCATATGTCTTGATACCTTTTGCTTTCATTCTTTGGATTTCGTATTCCATTTCGATGATTTCACTCTGGAGATTTATGTAGTCTTCTTTCTCCTCGATTTCTGATTTTTTTATTTTGAAGATTATAATCATTACTAAGATCACGATGATAATAGCGATTAATATGATCATCACGAAAAACATGTCCATCCCGTTATCCTCTTTACCCCCATCACCCCACTCCTCCTGTGAAATGAAATCACTGATTAGAAAGTCAAGGTAACCCATAGGTAGATAAGCCCATTCGTCCTGATCATCCTTTGCGTCAAACCAAAAAGTGGTGCTAAGAGTGAGATCGGCTTTTGAGTGAGAAAAGCTATATCTCTGGCCTGTATGAGGGTCCAAATCTGTGGTTTCCATTTCATAAAAGTCGATAAAATCAAAGTTGAGCCATACATCTCCATGCGAACCGTTATCATGCTGGTATGTCACCTCAAAGACAACATCGTCACCGCTAAGGTAAACGTTCGGGTTGGATAAAACCGGTTCATAACCCCACTCCTCCTGTGTAATGAAATCACTGATTAGAAAGTCTACGCCATAATTATCTAAATAACCGTATGCGAGCTGACTATCATAGGCATCGAACCAAAAATTGGTATCAAAGTTGAGATCGGCTTTCAGGCAAGAAAAGCTATATCTCTGGCCTGTATAAGGGTCCAAATCCGTGGTTTGCATGACATAATAACCCCAATCGAAGTTTACCCAAACATCTCCATTATCGCCATCATCATCCTGGTATGCCACCTCAAAGACAACATCGTCACCGTCTAGATACACATCGGGATCCGATAAAGTCGGATCATTGTATTGTCCTTTTACTTTCAAGACAATTTCATTTGGAGCTATCAATAATCCAAAAATGGAAACCATCAACACCGTACATACCATGATCGCGAATTTAGTCTTCACGGTCCCTACCCTCCGGTTTTGTAACACGTTATAGATATAAAAAATATTCGGATATGTTCTTTAGTCGTGGTTCTATCCTTTTAAATGCCTTCTTCTTTCAATTCGGCTTTCATCTCCTCCAAGGTTTTTTCTAGCTCGTCTGTCTTTATGCCTTTTTCCTTCATTGTTTGGATCTCTGACTCTAACTCAACCATTTCCTCCTGGGTTTTTTCCAAGGCTCTTTTCTCCTCCATTTTTGATTTCCCGACAAGTAAAACTACTATCAAGAGACAAATTATGATAATAGCTATGATTATATAATGGATATTAGCTATAAGTAGATTTATAAAATCAGTATCACCATTTTTCTTATCTCCATCCGAACCAGAGCTTGAAATCCCGGGTCTTGCCATCAATTCGTTGGATTGCGATCCTTCACCAATGCCATTTTCAGCACTTACTTTGTAGTAATAGGTAATGTCATTGGTTACGCTGGTGTCATTGTAGAATAGGACATTTCCAGTCCCCCCAAGGTATGTTTCCGCACCTGAAGTGGTGCCCCTATAGATATCATAACCAGCAATTGGAGAGCCTCCGTCAGAAACAGGAGCATCCCAAGTGAGGTTAACGTACCCATCGCCAGATACTGCAATAAAATTTTGGGGAGCTGATGGAGCTGTCAAGTCTGAGTTGTCGACAGTTACTTCAATGGCTATCGAACCCCAATTTTCAGCTTCATCGTAAGCAGCAGCGCTTATCGAGTGATCTCCGTCAGCCACAGCAGTGGTATCCCAACCATATTCCCAAGAAGTCGTTCCAGTGGCGAGATCCCAAGAGCCATTATCTATCTTCACCCAAACACTTTCGACGGATGTAAGGTCGGAGGCATCGCCTGTAACTGTGACTTGGCCTGAAACTATACCTCCCGAAGTTGGCAACGTTATACTGCACTGCGGAGGGGTGGTATCGATTGTGAAATCAAACGAGGAGTAGCTTGAACTACCAATAGTGTCATAAGCTTGGATTCCTACTGTATGAGTCCCATCGGCCCATCCCGATGTAGAAATGTTGTAAGGCTGAAGAAAATCGAACCATGAACCTCCATCGATGGTGTAACGAACATAATCCAGATTGTCATCGTACACCCAAAAATTCAGAGTTGTTACTGGTGAGATAACAGAATTATCCTCAGGTGATAACAATTTAATCAAGGGAGCTGGAGGATCAAAATATGGATCTATCAGTGGATATCTATCGATCGAATCGGCATCGATTTCGTAAGGAGTGTCGCCGATACCATCGCTTCCATTTGAATCTTGATCTGGACCTATTTTGTTATCCGAACCACTATAATCTGACCAGTAATTACCACCTGATGGGTATCCATCATCCCAATAATTGTTAGCTTCATCATCGATAGCTTGATTTCCATTTGTTAAAAAATTATTATGGTATATCCTATTTCCGGATGAGAGGTAAAGATAAATACCGTCATCATTGTTCGATATATAATTTTCTGTGATATTGTTATCTGATGATGGTCCGTGATAGATACCGTATCTGTTATCCGATATAATGTTACCTGTGATGTTGTTATTTGATGATGACATAAAATGGATGCCATGGTCGTTGTTTGAGCAAGTGTTGTTGACGATCGTGTTGCTCGATGAGGAATCAAGATAAACTCCATTTACGGTATTAGAGGATATGAAATTTCCCGTTACGTTGTTATTACCAGAAGCAAGACGAATGCCATCGCGGTTATTCGAGCAAGTATTGTTAACGAGCGTGTTGTTAATCGATGAAGAATACAAAAAGATGCCTTCCCAGAAGTTAAAGTTGCAAGTGTTGTTAGCGAGTGTGTTGCCATTCGATAAAGAATTCAACAAGATGCCTGCATTGTTGTTCGAACAGTTATTGTTGACTATTGTGTTATTTGATGAATGATATAGGTAGATGCCCGTTTCCTTATTGTTTGAGCTATTGCAATATTCAATTCTACAGTGGTCTGAATAATAAATCTCTATTCCTGCCTTACCCCAGGTTGATCCGCTATTCGTCATCGTAAACCCTGTAACATTTACCCAATCAGCAGAGATATGCACAGCATCATCATCTCCTCCGCTATCGATAATTGTTGTTTCCCAATTCTCTCCAACCAAATTTATTGTTTTATCAACAACCACATTCTCATAGTATGTTCCCGAATAGACGAATACAGTCAACCCATCACTAGCGTTCTCAATCGCATATTGGATATGGGTAAAATTTCCTGAACCGCCGCTACCGACATAAAGTATGGTACCAGCTTTAGCAACTTCAGACTCAAGAGTGATGAGCCCAATGAATCCTACCATAACCAATAGGATAATAACTCCGATAGAGGTTAATTTCATTTTCATACCAATCCTCGATTAAGTTTTGTCGATGCGGTTTCTCTCGCTGGATTTTATATATGATATTCCAAGAATTAACTATCTTCAAGTGATTTAAATCTCATTTGCTGTTAATAATATGCCCTAATCCATTTCTCCATCGATTTGTGCCTTCATTTCCTCCAAGGTTTTTTCCAGCTCATCCGTTTTAATCCCTTTCTCCTTCATTTTCTCGATCTCGGTCTCTAACTCGCTTATTTCGCTTTCAATTTCTTTATGGGCTTTTGCCTGATCTCTTTTTTGTTTTATCACTAGGAAAGCAACGATAATTATGATAGAAATTGCAATTACTGCAAGTAATAGAATCAAAATGTTACTATCGCTTGAAGTATCGGTACCATCTTCGCCCGAAGGCACCACCGTGACTGTTAATTGTGTTCCAGTATGGTTATTTCCAACAAGATCCTCACTGCCGTAAGTTAGAGTGTGCATTCCTTCAGCATAGCTACTAAAATCGAAAGATCCGGTATAAACATAGTAATCGCCATCTATTGTATACCATGTGAAATTACACCCTGAGCTGTTCATTCCTTCATCTTGTGCTGATAAGGTTAAAGGTGTAACTGAGGTCACATTCCATTCGTGGGTTGAATCGTCGCGATATTTGGGTTCGCCTATCGTTAAGATCGTGTTTGGTGGTGTTGCGTCATAAACCGTGATGTAAATGATATCTATATTCCAGTTGCCAGAGGGATCACTGACATCTAGCAGAACCGTGTAATATCCTGGATCTGCATATGAATAGGAAGTCGTGGGATCTGAGCTGCTGGATTTGTTGCCATCGCCAAAGCTCCAGTTGTACCAGGCTATCGAGCCCGAATTATCCCAGGAGCCCGAGCCGTCGAACATGTAAGGTGTGTCCTCGTTGATGGTGGCATCCGATCCCGCATTTACCACTGGAATTGTAAGGTCTCTGATCGTGAACTCCACTGAATCGGTATAGAAGCCGCTTTCTACTGTCCATGTTGCGGTACCTTCTGTAAGGCCAGAATAGAAATCCGAGTAATTATCGGATAAAAGGCTTGTGGAAGCTGTCGCCCCGTTTGAATTAATTACCGACCAGGTGACTTGGATATCGCCAAGGTAACCATTTGTGTTGTTCCAAGCAGCTGCGTAACCCCTTAAAGTAACATTGACATCGATAAATTGATTATCAATTGTTGATGAGCCTGTTCCTGATGTATCCACGATATCAATATAATCTATTTCCGTTGGACTCAGGAAAGTAAGAATGCCTGTGGAATTGCTCGGTTCCGGTAGTGATACATTTGTGGCGGAGATCGTTACAATCCCGCCCTGACTGCTGTTGGCTGATAATATGGTCGAAGTGCTTGGGCCTAAACCAACCGTGACATTGGTATAATCGCTGCTTGACCATGAGACTTCAATGTCCTCCACATAACCTGTGGTATAGTTAAACCCTGCAGCGTAGAATATATCTGTGTCGCCCACAATATATGTTCGAATGCCCACTACGCTCCCAGCTCCACCTTCTTCGTCCATGATTACTATGTAATCTACTGTTGACGCGCTGACGGTAATCGTAATGCTGGTAAAGTTCCAGTTGCCTGCAGCGTCAGATACATTTAAAGTTACAATGTAAACGCCATTGGAAGTGTAAGTATGAAACGGCGTAGGGTTCGTACCATAGTCAGTCTCTCCATCGCCGAAGCTCCAGTTGTACCAAGCTATCGAGCCTGAATTGTCCCAGGAGCCGGAGCCGTCGAACATGTAAGGCGTGTCCTCATTTATTGTAGCATCTGATCCCGGATCCACAACTGGGGGTGTAAGGTCTCTAATAGTGAAAATGATAGAATCGGTCATCCCCAATCCGTATTCAGCTGTCCAAGTTGCGGAACCATCTAAACCACCCGAAAAGAAATCAGAAAACGAATCATTTTGTGGAGAGGTAGTGGCTGTCGCCCCGTTTGAATTGATTACAGACCAATTTACTGAGACATCACCAATGTAACCATGAGTGTTGTTCCATGCAGCAGCATAACCTCGTATCGTAGCTCCAACATCAATAAGTTGACCATCTATAGAACTTGAACCTGTTCCTTCAGTATCTACTATATCAATAGAATCCACTGTTGCATCACTGATTGTGATAGTAAATATGGAAGAATTCGAATTCCCAACCAAATCAGCCGCATTGATTTGAATTGTATACTCCCCCTCAGACCATCCATTGGTTGAAATGTCATATGGATCAAGAAGAGGGGTGACGGGTCCTCCATCAATGGAATAATTTACTTCCATTAAGTTTGGATCGAAAATAGTAAAGTATAATTGGGTTCCAGGTAAGGCGGTTGAGTTATTCCCGGGTGCATCGAAATTGATTGTTGGTGCGGTAGTATCAATAGTAAACATATACCATGAAGAATTTGAATTTTCGACATCGTCTTTTGCTTCGATCAGAACTGTATGAGAGCCTTCAGCCCAACCAGTTGTGTCAATATCAAATGGATCGGATAATGGATACACTGAACCACCATCTATAGAATAATTCACAAAACTGAGATAATCATCGGATACCTGGAAATCGAGAACTGCTCCAGGTGCGATAACCGAATTATTCACTGGAGTGAGCAATTGGATATTTGGTGTAGTTGCATCTACGAATATGTCAATTGGAGTGGATGATTCGTTATTTCCAAGGTGGTCTATAGAACAATAATAGAGTGTCTGGCTGCCAGTTGTGGTGAATGTAAAGTTACCTGTGTATGCATAATAAGTAACATCATCATTGCTTGTTAAAATAAATTCCACACCCGAACCGAAATCAATAGCAGACAGGTTAAACGGTGTTATAGGGTTGACATAGGTCGGTGAAGTACCATTTCTCGGATTTCCAATAGAAAGAGATGACATCGGTGGCATATCATCTAAATATACATCAAGTGATTTCATAGGTTCGGTCTGCCCAGAATTGTCGATTGAATAGTAATTAATGATATGAGATCCCTCACTATATCCTGAAACAGTAAATGCCCCGGTATAAATCTCCCAACTGCCTGAATCTATTTTATACCATATCGATTCTATTCCAGAGCCTGGATTAGAAGTCGCTGTTAAACTGAACTCTGTGGCTGATGTCACATATGTTGGCGAAGAACCGTATTTTGGAGCACCCACTGAAATGTTTGAGGAAGGTATTATTGTGTTTGTGTAATAAGATCGTGCTTCTTCCAGAGCAGTTGTCATATTATTAAAAGAATTGTTTACTGCAATTGCTAAGGTGACAGTCCTAAACGAGCCTACAGGTATGGTGAAGCCATCCCATCCAACTGTAGATGAGCGGTTTCCTGGTGTAGAACCCACAACAGAATTTGGTGCCTTGAGCCGATTGTACAACCATGTATCATTGTCATATTCATCCGTATAATTCAAATACTCTTCAGAATAGTAATGGGTAATTGGATCTGATATATTGGCAGAACCGAATCCGATGGTAGTGCCGTCATCATCCTGAACCCAATAGGTTTCATTCACTGGGTCATAGCCGTCAATATCATCCCCTCCATCTCCACCAACGCCACTGTCTACTCCCTGACTTGCATTATATTGGGATAACGGCAATTCCAGACCGATGGAAACACCTGTAATATCAACACCTTTCAAGTTGATCAATTTCCATTGAATTATAGCCCAATCCTCATTTAAAACCGTCCAGGCTGTCTGATTGATGAGAATGTCATTAGGATCTCCTGTTCCCGCTCCTGTATTTTCAAAAGATGCGGAGCTTATTTGGGTTGTTCCATCATCGTAAATCATGACGATCGAGCTGGTCCCTGTGAAATCATCTTCAAAGATATACGGCCATGATTCATAAGAATCTGAAATATTTTCTGCTCCCGGCGTATGATCGTAATTATCCTGATCTATCACTAAACCGATAAAACTATTGCCGCTCGAAGGGTCCACAATGGTTTGATTTATGCCCCCCCACATAATTGGGTTAATAATCCGGCCATGTCCGGATAATTCTATGATATCAACATTACCCACATCATGGTCAACGGTGATTACCCCAGCCTTAACATTCGGAATGTATTGGAATATAATAATCATTAGAATGCTTATAACGATTAATTGTCTTATGGCTAAGGATAATAATCGTTTAGGTCTGATGTGCAATATTGAAATTGAAGTTAATCTGTTATTCATACTTACCCTCAATTATTGGTTTTTTGTATGTTTATCGCACTTATAAATTATTCCCTTTATCATTCATCCTTTAATTTTTCCCAGAAATCTTTAATAAATTCTTTTCGGGCTTTTCTTGCTTCATTTCTTTTAATATTAAGATCTATTTGAGACATCTTCCATTCTACAAACTTAT